>NZ_JAYFPU010000115.1:0-1896 GCF_034927525.1 Christensenella sp. | reverse complement strand
CCCGACGGTTTATAACTATTTCCATATCGGCAATGCGCGCCCCTTCATTATTTTTGAGACCCTGCGCCGCTATCTTGAATATCGCGGCTACAAGGTAAATTTTGTACAGAATTTTACGGACGTTGACGACAAGATGATTCGTGTCGCGAAAGAAGAAGGTATTACGGTCGGTGAGCTCGGCGAGCGTTTTATCGACGAATACTTTAAGGATGCGAACGCGCTTCATATCCGTCCGGCGACGGTGCACCCCAAGGCAACGGAGCACATTGGCGATATCATTGCGCTGGTAAAAAGGCTTATTGACGGCGGTCATGCCTATGAACTTAACGGCGACGTATATTTTGATACGCAGAGCTTCCCTGATTATGGCAAGCTTTCCGGACAGGACTTAAGCGAGCTCAATCTGGGCGCGCGCATTGATGTCAACGAAAGCAAGAAGAACCCGATGGACTTTGCGTTGTGGAAGGCGCAGAAGAATGACGACGAGATCGCCTGGGACAGCCCGTGGGGAAAAGGCCGGCCAGGCTGGCACATTGAATGCTCTGCTATGAGCATGAAGTATCTGGGCGATACGCTTGACATTCACGGCGGCGGACAGGATCTTAAATTTCCGCACCACGAAAACGAGGTTGCGCAGAGCGAGGCGGCAACGGGCAAACCGTTCGCCAACTATTGGATGCACAATGGTTACATCAATATCGACAACAAGAAGATGTCTAAATCGGCGGGCAATTTCTTTACGGTACGCGATATTTTGAAGGAATTCCGCGGAAGCGCGGTGCGCCTCTTTATGCTGAGCGCACACTATGCAAACCCGATCAACTTCTCGGCAGAGCTGCTTGCCCAGGCGGAAAGCGCTTACGACCGTATCCTGAATTGCCGTGAGAACCTGCAGTTTATTATTGCGAACCCCAAAGACGTTGCAACAAACGTACAGGCGGCGGCCAGCGCGGTCATGGAGAAGTTCAATACGGCGATGGACGACGACCTTAACACGGCGGACGCGATCGGCGGTATCTTTGAATATATCAAGGAAATCAATACGATGTTTGAGCACGGCGGACGGGCGGAGGACGCGAAGGCGGCGCTTGATGCTCTTGATACGCTTCTTGATGTTCTCGGCATCGAGCAGGAAGCAGAGCAGGCGATCCCGCGTGAGATCGTTGAGATGGCAGAAAAACGCCAGACCGCACGCGCTGAAAAAAACTGGGCGGAAGCCGACAGGCTGCGCGACGAGTTAAACGCTCTTGGTTATGAACTGAAAGATACGCCGGACGGCGTAAAAATAAACAGAATTTAGGGGGAACGGTTTTAGATGGATGGCGCTTTTAGTTTTATGATATTGTTCAATATCTTTATCGCGGTGTATCTGCTTTATTACGCGATCAAAGGTACGGGTAAGGTATACGAAAACGATTATCCTGCGGAGATGAAGGAGCCTCATGCAAAGCTTCTGCGCAAATTCTGCTGGATCGCAGGTGTACCGCTGCTGGTGTTGTCTGTGCTGGAATATATGTCGAACCAGGGGATATCTTCTATCTGGGGCATTATCAGCATCGTGTATATCCTTGGCTGTGTGGTCGGCTATTTCATCATCTTCAAGGTGCGCTTTAAAGAATATTTGCGCGACCCGCGCAAGAACGTGCCCAAGAAATAGGAAAAGCAAAAGAAGACGCAGCGTTTTTGGTTGCGTTTTTTGTTTATTGCATAGTATGGGAACAGTAAAACAAGCGTAAGGAGAAAGAGCTATGGCAGCTTTCGCACCGATACTTGACGTTGTTACGACATGCTTGAACCTAATCTCTATCGTCATGCTCGTATGGGGCGTGATTTTGAGCGTGAAGGATTTTTTGACGGCGCATTTTTTTGGAAAGAGCAGGGTGATGCGCTTAGAAA
>NZ_JAYFPU010000107.1:0-3854 GCF_034927525.1 Christensenella sp. | reverse complement strand
GTTTTTCTTGGCCAATACACTGCATGGCCGCTTCTGGTGTCATCATCAAATCCCAACCCTTCTTTTGATTTCCTGGTATTTCATTTCAAAATCCATTCGTTTCTTCGGCGTGCAGATTTCAAATTGTTTCAGGCTATATTTGTCTTTAATTGTGACTTTGATGGTCCTGGTCACAATTGATTGCCCATGCTCCATCCGTATGCTCTCTATTAACCCCTTCAGCTTTCTTTCTGTATATCCTAAAAATTCAAGTTCCAGCACAGACAACCTTTTTCGTTTCGCTTCATTTTCAATGTTTTCGATGGCTCGGCCTGCTGTTGGATCGGGGTACATTTCCGTGAAGCGATGTTCCGTCTCTTTTGTTTTATTCATCCTGCTTCCCCTAGTTTTGCTTTTTTGTTTGCTGTTTTAAGTAGTTTTATCTGTAGCCTATCATTTATCTGTATGATTTTAATTCCCAAATGGGATGCCTTCTGTTCCTCTAATCTGCATCCTTTGGATTTTTCCCAATTTCCACACAAAATCAATGTGCCGCATTGCGCCAACATTTCCAGGCACTTTGCCATTGCCGTTTCCTCATCCAGGTCCACAGAGATCTCCTTGAGCGGTCTTCTTAATATGCATCCGTACTCCCCCTTAATGTGTATAGCATAAAGAGCCTCGCATATTCGATTATCGATTCTTTTGTACTCACGTCCAAAATCATCGGTATACGCTGCCAGTGGATGAGCTAGATAACATACTTCATTGCTTTTGATTAATTTAGGCATTCTCTGTTCCCTCCTCTACAGGTTTTAGATATAGATCACTTGTTCCGTCGGCCAGAGCGGCCTCCATGGCAGACGGCTCATAATCCATATCCTCCATAAAATCCATTAACCGGGCCGTGTCTTTCAGCCTAAAATCCTCTACCTTTCCATTTTCATTACATGGCATATAACATCCCGTTTCCACCTTCATATACGCCATTATAATCAAAGCCTTCTCCGGGTTATTAATAATCCATTTGTTCCGGTCCTTTTTCTCTACTCCGTCTATCACTCCCCATATCCATCCCGTTTGCCCGTTGAACCAGTTATCCTCTTCGGCTGCATCCCCCACGATGCTCTTTAACGCGGCATGCCAGCACACCCTGGCATCCCGTTCGCTCATTTTTTTAATATGGGCTTCACGGCCCGCCTTCCCCAGATTCCAGGCCGCCTGCAACTTTCCTATGCACTCTTTTCGCTCCATGTCCTCGTGCTTTTTCTTTTCCGCCGCTTTCGCCTCTTCCTTTTCCTCTGCCTGCTTATCTCTTTTGCTGTACAGCTTTATCCCGTTTGGCCAATTTTTTCCACCATCATCGATTGTATAATAAGCCTCTCCGTCAATACGTTCAATTGCCACTGTGAGCTTTTCCTCTATGTCTTCCCCGCCCCTTAATATGTCCTCGTATGTGTATTCATCTCCTTGCTTGTCAATTTTGATTAATTCGGATTCATGTTTTTTAACAGCTTCTTCAGGCTGTTTATCTGCATTATCTTTTTCTTCCATCTGCCTTAAAAAATAATCAAAATTGATACTTCCAGCATGTTGCATTACGTATTCCTGGGTGCTCTTTCTTAGTCCCCCGATTCTGGCCAGGTCCATCAATGTCACGCCGCTCTGTCTAGCCTGATCTACCGCCTTGGCATCCTCTATCTTTGCTATTTTTCTGCGCTGTCTTACCTTTGTCTCAGATATCCCCGTCATGGCGGATATCTTCTCTACGCTCAGGCCGTAGTCCATTTCCATTTGGACGATTGCCTGGGCCTCCTCGGTCACAGTCAAGTCATTTCTTTGGATGTTCTCGGCCAACATGGTGGCCATCTGTTCTTTTTCGTCCATTCCTTCGGCCACGGTGCAGTACAATTCCGTCAATCCTGCCGCCTTGGCCGCGGCAAATCGACGATGCCCTATAATGATTCGGTATTTCTCCCATTCCTGATCCAGCGGGACTACCGTCAAATTTTGGAGCACCCCATTTTCCCGGATACTCTCTGTCAGCTCCGTCAAATCCCCTAGGTCTTTCCTCGGATTCCCTGGATGTGGTTCTAGTTGCTCGATTTTCAATATTAATTGTGGTTTCAGATTCGTTCCCATGATTTCCTCCTGGCTTTCGCCTGATTTTCAAATATCTTTTCCAAGTGCGACTATTTCGACTCGGCTCGTACCGCCCCGGCTGGCCATCGACTGGAAGGACGACTTCTTAAGGTCCAGATAATCACAGCACTCCTCAGTCGTCCCAATGATCAGCGGCGTTTCCTTTTCTCTTTCATAAACGCCATAAATTACCTGTGGCTTGCCAGCTTTTAATCCCATTTTCCTGAGTCGGTCGCGCACCGATGTCTCACTGCGGCATAACGCCCAGGCCATCTTCCTGGCCGTCATACCTTTCTTTGCCATTTCCTCTAATTTTTTAATTTCTGCATTGCTCCATGTTCCCTTGTTCATATTTTTTTCCTCTGCTTCTGTTAGCTTAACCATTCTGTAGTAGATATAATCCGCGCCGCTCCATGGATTTCGGCTTACATACACACTCTCAGGCAAGATGCGGTACCCTTTGTGCGGCCGGACTTCCGTCCCAAATCGCTTCCCCCTCAGATGTCGGATTTCTACCTCCGGTTTCTTCAGGTTTTTGGATATGCTGTACCGTTGTTTGCCTTTGAGCTCTTCATAATGGTCAAATTCCCAATCCGTTTTTTTGATAAGATACTCCGCCAGCTTTTTGTAATCTCCACTGTCGTCCAGATCCCTGGAGTAAACATCCCCCTTCCCCCAGATTCGCCCGAAGTCCGACACTGGAATCTTTGGCATGATGATATGATGATGCCATCGCCCGTTTTTCCCCTGTTCGGTGACGATGAAGTATTTAAACTCTATCCCCTCTTTTTCACAGTACCGTCCCAGGCGCTTAATCCAATTCCCCCGGTCCCTCAACGCCGCTTTCCTGTCCTTCGGTTCCTCTCCCTTCCGGTAGGTCGCCCCATTGCTTGCGCAGTTCTCATCAAAATTCGCATTCACAATGTTAGTCGCCCGGGATAACTGGCCGTTCCTGTTGATGGCCACCTGCTGTTCCGTTGTCTTCTTCCCCCGGGGTGCTCGGTGCTCTTCTTTGATCCGCCGCTTTCGGCTCGACCGGACGACCTCCTTGGTCTTTCCTGCTGTGGTGATTTTCTCGGTTAGCATCGCCCTCTCCTGTGCTTTGTTCTCTGTCGTGTCCCTTAAGTTAATACTCTAATCGAGGGCTTAAAGCCTGATTTTAAGCCCTTTCCCTTGCACGGCACATCGGCGTCTGCTATAATGGCATTAAGCATTTAACCATGCTGTGCAAAACCCGCCGGGGCTTCCAGGCCACATTCCGGCGGGCTCTTTTTATTTTTGTCTTCTAGTCGTATTTGTACTCACCCACCCGTGTCGCACTTTGGCGGAACGCCACACCATCATAAACTATTTCAATGCTCGGGTCGTCGGTCGTCCATCTTTTCTGGCCATCCGTCGGCTCGATCTCAACCATTTCCGCCAATTTCGGAAGGCCTCTAGTAACGCTAACCGTCGGCTTAACGGCATCCATCGTTGGATAATTAATAAAAAACGACCGAATCGGCAGGCCGCTTTCGGTGACCAGCTCCCCGTTGTATAGCTCGAAAAACTCCTTGGCCAAATCGCAAATCCGCTTCAGCATTTTTTCCTGACTTTCGTTCATTTTGCTTCCCATTGTTTCCTCCTCCCAGGCTTTAAGCCTTAATACACTCCAGCACCGTTCCCACCACCGGTTGTCTTACCCGGCTCATCCGCTGGGTCAGGCTCTCCTGCCTGGCCAGATGCTCAAGCAG
>NZ_JAYFPU010000022.1:0-3089 GCF_034927525.1 Christensenella sp. | reverse complement strand
AGCTGCTCGCCTTCCTGCTTGATCGTCATCTTCTTATCAAATTTCGACTTTAATTCGCCATTCTTACCTTTTACGGTCACTTCGCCGTCCGCCTGCGCTATGGTAACGCCGGAAGGCAAGTCGATAGGCATTTGTCCTATTCTCGACATTTGTTTATCCTCCCACTACCAGATGTAGGCAATTACTTCTCCGCCTACCGCGTCGCGGCGCGCCTGTGCGTCCGTGATCACGCCCTTGGACGTAGAAATAATAGCGATACCAAGTCCGTTAAGAACGCGCGGCAGCTTGTCGTGTCTTGCATACACGCGCAGACCGGGCTTGGAGATTTTCTTCAGCCCCGTAATGACTTTTTCGCCATTCGGACCGTATTTCAGTTTCACTCTCAGCGTGCCCTGCACGCCGTCATCTATAAATTCGCAGCCTTTGATATAGCCTTCTTCAAGCAAAATCTGTCCGATTGCTTTTTTCATGTTGGAAGCGGGTACGTCCACCGTATCGTGCTTCGCGATGAGGCCATTGCGGATGCGTGTTAGCATATCTGCTACAGAATCTGTAACCGGCATGTGTTTTCCTCCTTTACCTTCCTAAAAGATTACCAGCTTGCTTTTCTCACACCGGGAATCTGACCACGGTATGCAAGCTCGCGAAAGCAAACACGGCAAATGCCGTATTTTTTCAGCACAGAGTGAGGTCTCCCGCAAATACGGCATCTTGTGTAATTGCGTGTGGAGAATTTGGAACCTCTTTGCTGTTTTATGATCATGCTTTTCTTCGCCATTGTTCTCCTCCTTAGTGAGCAAACGGCATACCCATATGGGTAAGCAGTTCCCTAGCTTCTTCGTCCGTTCCGGCCGTTGTCACCACGATGATGTCCATGCCGCGGATTGCATCCACCTTATCATACTCGATTTCGGGGAACACCAGCTGTTCTTTGAAGCCCATTGCGAAATTGCCTCTGCCGTCAAAGGATTTCGGAGAAAGACCACGGAAGTCACGAACACGCGGCATCGCGATCGAAATCAGCTTATCGATGAATTCGTACATCCTGTCGCCTCGTAAAGTCACTTTCGCGCCGATTTTCATTCCTTCACGAAGCTTAAAGTTAGCAACGGATTTCTTGGCCACCGTAACCACCGGCTTCTGTCCGGAAATAGTCGTCAAATCTTCCACTGCGGAGTCAAGGACCTTCGGGTTATCTTTTGCTTCTCCAAGCCCTAAGTTAATCACAACTTTTTCGAGCCGGGGAACCTGATTGACGTTTTTGTATTCAAATTTCTGCATCATAGCGGGAACGATATCCGCTTTGTATGTATCTTTTAATCTAGGCATATCAGATAAAACCTCCCTTCACCCTACAGTTGTGCGCCGCATTTTTTGCAAACGCGGGTCTTCTCGCCGTTTTTGATTTCGTGCCCAACTCTTGTAGCCTTGGAGCACTTCGGACAAACGACCATTACGTTGGAAGCGTCGATCGGGCCTTCCTGCTTAATAATTCCGCCTGGTGTCGTCTGGTTTTTCGGCTTTTTATGCTTTGTCAGCATATTGACCTTTTCCAAAATCACACGGTTTTTTGCGGGAATCACGCGAAGGACTTTTGCTTCCTTGCCTTTTTCTTTACCGGAGATGACAACCGCTGTATCGCCTTTTTTAATATTCAGTGTATTCATGCGCTATCTCCTCCTTACAGAACTTCCGGGGCAAGCGATACGATTTTCATATAATCGCGGTCGCGAAGCTCCCTTGCAACAGGCCCGAAGATACGGGTGCCTTTCGGCTGCTTATTGGCATCAATAATCACTGCCGCATTTTCATCAAATCTTATGTGAGAACCGTCCGGTCTTCTCGCTCCGCTAACGGAACGAACGATGACGGCCTTTACAACGTCTTTTTTCTTTACAACGCCGCCCGGTGTCGCCGATTTTACAGATGCAACGATCACATCGCCGATGTTCGCCGTTTTCTTAACGGAACCGCCCATCACACGGATGCATTGGATCACTTTTGCGCCTGAATTGTCTGCAACCTTTAAGCGTGTCTCTGGCTGTATCATCCTGACTCCTCCTTAGTTAACAGAAAAGTTTATTTCGCCTTTTCTATAATCTGAACCAATCTCCATCTCTTGTCCTTTGAAAGCGGTCTTGTTTCCATCACCTTCACCGTGTCGCCGATACCACACTCGTTATTCTCGTCATGTGCTTTCAGCTTGTTGGTGTAGTTGATTGTCTTTCCATACAAGGGATGCGTTTTTCTGCTCTTTATTGCGACGACGATGGTTTTATCCATTTTATCGCTTACAACCGTACCGATTCTCTCTTTACGGTAACCTCTTGTCTCTTCACTCATTGAAGACGTCCTCCTTCACTACTTACTCGGCAACCTTCTGGTTTAATTCCATTTCCATCAAAATGGTCTTTACTCTCGCGATATCCTTTTTTACATGCTTGATGCTGGAAGGATTATTGAGTTGGCCAGTCGCGAGCTGGAACCGCAGGTTGAAAAATTCCGATTTCAGATCATTCAGCTTCGTGTTCAGCTCGTCTTTATTGAGTTCACGTATATCCTTAGCCTTCATCCTGCTCACCACCTGCTTCGTTATTTGTCTGCTTGATCGCAAATTTACACTTGATCGGAAGCTTGTGCGCGGCACGCGTAAGCGCCGCTCTTGCAACTTCTTCTGATACGCCTGCAAGCTCAAACATGACCCTGCCCGGCTTTACGACCGCTACCCAGTATTCCGGAGAACCTTTACCGCTACCCATACGAGTCTCAGCGGGTTTTTCAGTAACCGGCTTGTGCGGGAAGATTTTGATCCAAACCTGTCCGCCCCTCTTGATATATCTCGTCATAGCGACACGGGCAGCTTCGATCTGGTTGGATTTGATCCAGCCAGGCTCCTGCGCCACCAAACCATAATCGCCGTAAGAAATCGTATTTCCGCGAAGCGCCTTACCCTTCATGCGTCCTCTGAACTGTCTTCTGCGCTTAACCCTTTTTGGCATTAACATTTTTTCTGCCTCCTTCCACTACTGTCGAAGGTTTTGCCCTCTCAGCCAGCGGATTTCCAAGAATCTCGCCTTTATATATCCACA
>NZ_JAYFPU010000311.1:0-3236 GCF_034927525.1 Christensenella sp. | reverse complement strand
TGGATGATACTTCTCAATAATAGGCCTCCAAACAGCAATGGCTGCCTGATTATTACTGACTTCTTTTAGGGCTTGCTCAAATTCGTCTATAACTCCTTGACAAGATATTCCTCCATATTGCGGGTCAATTGGCCCCAAATTCGATTGCTTCCCCATTACAATTTCTTTACAAGACAGAGCTATCATTGTTCCCGCCGACATCGCGATCTGTGGTATAAACGCGCGAATATCTTCCCCGAAGAAACTTTTTAGATAACCCACAATAGACTCCGTGGCAGCTATATCACCACCCGGCGTGTGAAGAATTAAATCTAGTCCTTTGGTTTTATCCAATTGATGTACCGCTTGCATAAACGCATTTTTATCGTTGTCGTCTATAGCAGTTCTTGCATCTTCGCTTTTTTGTAAAAAACCTGAATAATACGAAATTACGTTTCTGTTTGTGTACTCGTTGAATAGTTTTAGATATCTCCATCTTTCCTCATCCAACGGATGCACTGCGTTGTTGACTTTCTTTAAAACCGCTCCCCAATTTGGCATAATTATACACCTCATTTTATTATAAAATTATACCATTAAATATATACCATCTGTCTGTATGTTTCAACATTTTTTGATCTAATTCTGTTATAAGGCACGATCAAACCAAAAAAGGGGAAGCAAATATGCCTCCCCCATCCGTCACTTTAGCATATAGTTTACCGCATACATTATGAGCGCGCCAACTACGCCCGGCACAAGAACCTTCCATAGCTCGAAGTGTTTTTGTTTCTCGCCTTTTTCGATACAGTCAAGTCGTTCATCTACATTCAATACCTTATCCGCCAGTTTTTCTACCGATATGGCAAGCGAGTTCGTCGCTTTGGTCAGGTCTTTGATTTCCTTCTGCTGCTCAAACAATGTTCTGATCTGCTGTTCATGTCCCTTGACTTCTTCCCCGATGACGATTACTTTTTCTGTGAGCTGCTTTGTGTCCATGCGCCCTACTCCTTCTTATCCGATATATTCCGTACCATCTCGAACGCACCAGTGGCCGCCAAACCGCTTGCAAGCCCGCCTAATATGATTTCGGGCGACACCGCGCCATCTGCCACCCAAATATTAAGCAGCACGCCTAACACGCCCATAATAAGCGGTATGTACTTATTGGGTATCACCGTTACGCTGTGCTTGATGATAAACCCTGCTGCAAAGCATATTGCCATTACCACGATCACTACATATTCTTGTAACATTTCCATTTTATATCCCCTTTCATCCTTGCCACAGTAATTCCCATGTTCTCCACCCAACAACACCATCAGCGCCAGCACTTCCAAGGTCGTACCCTTCCGCGATCCGCGCTTTCTGGAACGCAATCACGCCTTTCCTTGTGCGGTCGCCATAAACGCCGTCAATGCCACCCACGTCAACCAAATGATGATCGAGACGCTTCTGTGCCATCCGCACGTCCTCTCCGCTCATCATGGGAGATTTTAACTTCAAATTGCGCGTAAGCTTCGGAATACTTACCTCCGGCTGCTCAATCACCGGCGGTACAACCACAGACTGACCCAGTGCGTACTCCTTGATCTCCTGCAACGGGTAAAGCTTGCCCGGACAATCCGTGTATCCCGGCCCCGCAGCTTCATCGTGTCCCACGATCTGATCAGGCCGTGTAAACCCGTAGTGCTGCGCAATATCTTTGACTACCCGAAACAGCGCGTCTTTCTGCACCTGCGGCATGACGTTGTGCTCAATGTCGCCCTGTACGGCAATCGCAACGGACGTATCATTGAATCCCTTTGTCTTGGCGTTTGTGTTGTTCACGCTGCCGCCGCAGTAATCAAGCCCCCTGCCCCATACAACATCGCCGTTTGCCAGAACCACCACATTGTAATCGATCCCCGCGTGGCCTCTGCCAATATGGTAGTCGTGCACCGACTGAACCGATCCATTGCTGCCGAAATGATGCAGCAATATCCTGTCTGTTCTCTTTCTCTTGCTGTACGCCCTCGAAGGCTTAAGTCCTAAGTCCTTTACATATTCAAACATTCTTTCTTCCTCCTATAAATTCTCTATTTCTTCCTGCGTGCATACGCCTTTTGATACCAACAATGCTTTTAGTCCAGCGTTTTCATTACGTAACGCAGTGATTTCCTCGTCCTTTTCCGCTTTCAGTTCTTTCACAGACTGTGCTGTCATGGATATGAGGCTGTACAGATCGATATACTGTGCGCCGCCGTTCGTTGATCTGGCGCGTTTGTTTTGCACGCCGTTGACGATCACTTCCTCCGGTGTGGTTTCGTCTTCGATCACCATTCCGATTTGTTTCATTCCGTCTGCTTTTTTGTCATACGAATAAATGTTCGCGGCGTTTATTTTTTCAAGTGCGCCTGTATACGGGACAATGTTCTCTTTACCGCTCTCGCTCGATACCTGTGTGAACGCAGAGCCGTAAAATGGAAGATATGCGCTCGATGAATCCTGACTATGTACGCCGCCCTGCGTCACAAGCTTCATCTCTAATCCGTTTGCTTCAATGGAGTTTCCGTTTTCCAATATAAACTTTAACGCTGCCCATCCGTTTGCATTCAATGTTGAAAATATACGGTTTGACGGGTTGAATACAATTTCTGCCGTTTGACCATATATTCCAAAGCTCGATCCGGCAACCTTGCCCACTATAGAAACAGCACCACTTATTTGTCCTCCCGTCTTTTTGAATACTTCCGCTTCTATCGCATCAATCAAATCATTGAATCTACCAAGAGCTATCATGTTCTTTGCTACATTGTCCATTCTTCCTTTTACAAATTCCGCTTGTCCCCTGACCTGATTCGGTAAGCTAGATACATCTTGTCCTACAAAGTCGCTTTCTTTAAACTTTAAATCTACTAGCGCCATCTTTTCCTCCTAAATAAAAGGAGAGCCGTTTAGACTCTCCTTATGATTCATACCGTGTTCTAATCGAACGCTTTATATTTGATTTCATTTCTTTTGTGAAAAACGGGCTTTGATCCACCGTTTCCAACTCCTTATTTAATGCCTTTTGCTTTGCCTCTCTTCCCATGGTTTCGGTTGCCGCCAATAAATCAAACTGTAGGTTTGGCGTTGCGGTTTTTCTCGTGGTCGGCGATTTTCCTATCTTCCCTTTGAGCGTGCTCCAGTTCAAATCAGGTCGTTGCGCTGATGCTTTTGTTGATTTAGAGCCGCCGCGCCGTCCTCGTCTACCAGAGCCACCAGAGCTTGTTTGC
>NZ_JAYFPU010000288.1:0-2486 GCF_034927525.1 Christensenella sp. | reverse complement strand
GGGGGGCGACGAATTTTTCATCCCGGTTGACCTTGGCCATATCCTCCCGGCATTGTTTCCAGTCTGCCTCGGTGTAGTCGATCGCCGGGGCCTTGACGTATTTTTTCCACTCAGTGATATCGGGGCAGACCAGATGCTCGGAATCGTGGAGGGGAAAGGCACCGGGAGCCCCTGCGGGCCAGGCGTTCATGTAACCCCATCCGCATTTTACTGCATCATCCCCCGGCTTGGCGGGCATCATGGGATACGCCATGGCGTAGGGGGTCGAAAGAATAAATTCAATTCCCTCGTATTGCTTGACAAAACGATCGGGATTTCCCCCGGAAATCACTTCTCTCATATTCTCTTTGATGGATAGCATAATACAACTTCCTCCTTAAATTTGACGAGTTCTTAAACGGCCGCACTGTACCTGTATTGGTTAAGAAAACCTTGACACTTCTTTATAAAATGATTATATTCTCTATAAGAGTGGGTGTAAAGTCCGTAATACGGATGAATTTTGGCGTTGAATTCCTATATTTTGTAGGAAGGGATTTAGGGGGTGGAGCAAATGAAAATATCCTTGGTTGTCATTCAGGATGAGCTGATGGATTATGGCGGACAGATCCTGGGAGATTCTAGAAATCGAAAGCGGGGATGGTATCAGGCCCGGTCCTATCGTCAGGGGATGGCGATGGATGGGGATTGTCTGTACCTGGCAGAGGGAGCGGATTTTGACGAGGGAATTTCCGGCTGTGGGCTGATTAGCCGGGGGACACCTGGGGCGGCGGTCCTCGCCCGAAATACCGTCCTCACTTTCCCGGAGACGCTGTCCCTGCTGCAGCTGGCGGAGGCAGTCCAGCAGGTGTTTTTAAAGTATGCCAAATGGGAGGCGGCCCTTCGTCAGGCCCTTCAGAACAATGCCTCCTTCTATGAGCTCTTTGAGATTGCCGAAATCGTTTTTGAAAATTCAATGTTCATGCACGATTGTAATTTTATCGAGCTGGCCTGTGTTAACCGCCGTCCCGAGGAGGAGCTCTGGGAATACGATGAGCGCTGGGGAAAGTACTACTTGCCCCTGGAGATCGTCAACAACTTCAAAATCAATCCCGATTATCTTAAGACCATGACCACCAAGGGGCCGAAGATTTTTCCGGATACCACCTTTAATTACCGCATTCTCTACGAGAATTTATGGAATAATGGCCAATATTGGGGGAGAATCTGTATCAATGAAATCAACCGATCCCTGCGACCCAGCGATTTTGAGCTGTTGGATTATTTTTCCGGGATGGTGACAGAGGCACTCTCTGTCATCGAAATGACAGAGTATAAGCAGGCCTACTCCCTCCCCCGATTTCTAGGGGGCTTCATAGAGACCGGCCAGGTGGATCAAATGGCCATGGATACCCAGCTCATGCAGTATGGCTGGACCTACATGGACACTTATTTTTGCGCCTGCCTTTTCACCAATGAGGAGGATGACCATATCAACGCCATCCAGTATCGATGCAACCGCCTCATGGATCAATTTCCCCACAGCTGTGTCTTTTACGATGGGCGGTGCATCGTTATGCTCATTAACAGCACCCTGAGTGAAATGGATAGTCTGACCTTTCAGACCCAGATTGCTGTGATCCTGAGGGAAGGGCTGATTAAAGCCGGGGTCAGCACCCCATTCACAGACCTCCGGGATTTTCCGGACTATTACCGACAGGCCATGGCCGCCTTCGATACCGGGAGGAAACGCCAGGAAATGTTCTGGAGCTATCGCTTTGAGGACTATCGCATCGCCTATATCCTCCAAAAGGCCCTGTCCGATCTCCCGGGGGAGCTGCTGTGCAGCAAGGTGATTTTCATCCTTCAAGAATACGACCAAACCCATACCTCCGAGTTAAACCTAACCCTGAAAACCTATCTGGAAAACGAACGAAACCTGACCCGAACCTCCGAGCTTCTGGATGTCCATCGCAGCACCCTTCTGTATCGCATCAGCCGTATTGAAAAACTGACCGGGGCCGATTTGGACCAGCCGCAGGTCCGCTTCGATTTGCTCTTGTCCTATGCCTTGGAGGAGGAGAGCGTCCGGTATTTCAAAGCCTCAAGAAAATAAAAGAGAGGCTGCCCCGCCATTTTCATGGTTAACAGGACAACCTCATCGTGGAAAAGGGGATGATGCTTATTTTACTTCTTCTGAAATTTCTTCTTCTAATTCAGCATGGGCTTCCGCTTCCTGTACCGCTTCATCCGGCAGGACATCCGATTCTTCCTTGGGAATGACTAAATACAGAATGATGGCTACCAGGGTAGCGACGATGACCGGGGAATCCCCAAAGATACTGCCAACCCAGGCTGGGAATTGATCCAGGCAGCCTTCCACCTGGGTAATCCCCAGGCCCAAGGCAATGGATAGACCAACGATGCCACTGTTCTTCATGGACAGGCCCTGCTGCATAATCAGCCGGATTCCCGTCATGGTGATACTGGCGAAAACCGAGATCGTG
>NZ_JAYFPU010000214.1:0-14847 GCF_034927525.1 Christensenella sp. | reverse complement strand
GGCGCTGTTTTCTTTTTCTAATTCTGTCTACATCGGCCTGCCGGTCACGACGGCGATCTTCGGACAGGGATCGCTCGTGTTCGCGCTGTTTTATTACATGGCCAATACCACGTTCATGAACAGCGTAGGTTTCGTGGAGATCGCGCGCGACGGCATGTACATCGCTTGCGAGGCAGCGGGCACGGGAAGCCTGCCCAAGAAATGCTTTACGGGCAAGCAGATCATAAAAAAAATATTCCAGCCGCCCATGATCGCGGTGGCGCTTGGCTTTGTGCTGGTACTGCTGCGTGTGCAGCTGCCCGTATTTTTAGATTCCGCGCTCACCTACATCGGCGATATCACGTCGCCGCTTGCGCTGCTTTTTGTAGGAATGATACTGCACCGCGCGGGTCTTTCCTGCCTGAAAAAGATGGACAGGGGCATCTCGCTCAGCGTCGTAGGACGCTTTGTGGCGGCGCCGCTCATCATGCTGGCGGTTGCCGCGCTTTTCGGCCTGCCGCAGATCCCAACGGAAGTACTGGTCATCCAGATGAGCCTGCCCGCGATGGTCGCAACGGCGATCTTTGCGGAGATATCCGGCGCAGATACGGAATTTGCCACACGCAGCATCGCGGTCACCACACTGCTTTCGTTCCTGACGATTCCGGTCTATATATTATTGTTTACTTATTTATAACCGCAGGCGGTCTATGGTATAATGGAAGCTGATAAAACAAACCAACTTCGAGCGGGGGACGTTGCAATGAGTACAGGCGTAAAAAGATTATTTGTAGAAAAGAAAAAGGGCTTTGATGTGGAAGCGCAGTCGCGCGCCGCAGATTTTAAGCAAAACCTTGGCGTACCGGTCACGCAAGTGCGGATTTTGAACCGCTACGACGTGGAATGTATTGACGATGAGGATTTTGAGGCCGCGATCACAAATGTGTTCAGCGAACCGGCGGTCGATACGGTGACGCGTGAGGATATGCCGGACAAAAAAGGCTATTGTGTGTTTGCTGTGGAATATCTGCCCGGCCAGTACGACCAGCGCGCAGACAGCGCGGCGCAGTGCGTGCAGCTGTTGACGCGCAAGGAACGCCCTAATGTGCGTTTTGCAAAAATTTATTTCATCAAAGGCGTGACGGGAGACCAGCTCCAAACGATCAAAGATTACGTCATCAACCCTGTGGATTCGTGCGAAGCCACGCTCGATAAATACGATACGCTCGAGATGGATCTCACAATCCCCACCGAAGTTGCGGTGATGGACGGGTTCATCAAAATGAACAAAAAACAGATCGAAGAATTTACCGTGCAAAACGGCTTTGCCATGACAAAAGAAGACATGCTGTGCGCGCAGGATTATTTTAAATCGGAAAAACGCGACCCCACGATCACAGAACTCAAGGTGCTCGACACCTACTGGTCGGATCATTGCCGCCATACAACGTTTTCCACCGCGCTTGACAAGGTGGAGTTCGCAAGCGACCCGATCTCAAAAGAAGCGGAGCACGTCTACGAAGACTATCTCGACGCACGCAGGAAAATGTGCAGGGAAAAGGACGTTTGCCTGATGGATCTCGCGACCGCTTACGTGCGCGAGGCAAAGCGTGCCGGCCTGCTGAAGAATTTTGACGATTCGGAAGAAATCAACGCCTGCTCCATCAAGCAGAAGATCGAGACAGACCAAGGCGACAAAGATTACCTGATCATGTTCAAAAACGAGACGCACAACCACCCGACAGAGATCGAGCCGTTCGGCGGCGCGGCAACGTGCCTTGGTGGTGCGATCCGCGACCCGCTTTCAGGGCGGTCGTACGTATATCAGGCAATGCGCGTCACAGGCAGCGCAGACCCGCGCGAAAGCTTGAAGGATACAATGGAATTTAAACTGCCGCAGCGAAAGATCACGAGAGAAGCGGCGCACGGCTATTCCTCTTATGGCAACCAGATCGGTATTGCGACCGGTCTTGTAGAGGAGATTTACCACGAAGGTTATAAAGCAAAACGCTTAGAGATCGGCGGCGTGATCGCTGCCGCTCCGGCAGAGCAGGTCATCCGCCAATGTCCGGTAGAAGGCGATCTGATTGTACTGATCGGCGGGCGCACAGGCCGTGACGGCTGTGGCGGCGCAACAGGGTCGTCCAAGGCGCACGACGAAAAATCGATCGAAAAATGCGGCGCAGAGGTACAAAAGGGCAATCCGCTCACCGAGCGGAAATTGCAGCGCCTGTTCCGCAATATGAAGTTTTCCAAAATGGTCAAGCGCTGCAACGATTTTGGCGCAGGCGGCGTGTGCGTGGCGATCGGCGAGCTGGCGGAAGGGCTTGATATCGATCTTGACGCAGTACCCAAGAAGTACGAAGGTCTCGATGGAACAGAGCTTGCGATCTCCGAATCACAGGAGCGCATGGCCATCGTGATCCGCCCGCAGGACTTAGACTGCGTGCTCGCGCTGGCGGCAGGCGAAAACCTGGAAGCAACACTTGTTGCGCGCGTGACAGACACAGGGCGTATGCGCCTGTTCTGGAACGATAAAAATATCGTGGATATCTCCCGCGAATTTTTGGATACGAACGGCGCGACGCAGCATGCACATGCAAAGGTCATGCAGTTCGATACAAAAAATATGTTTGGTGAGAAAACAGAAAAAACAGCGAAGGAGACATTGCTTTCCCTGCTTTCCGATCTCAATATATGCTCGCAAAAGGGCCTGCAGGAGATGTTCGATTCCACGATCGGCGCAGGCAGCGTGACCATGCCGCTTGGCGGTGTGCGGCAGCTGTCGCCCGTGCAGGCAATGTGCGCGAAAATACCGTGCGACGGCGCGGACAGCAAAACGGCGACGCTCATGAGCTATGGGCTGGATCCTTATCTGATGGAAAAAAGCCCGTTCGCGGGTTCGGTATACGCAGTCTTGCTGAGCGTGGCAAAGCTCGTTGCGGCAGGCGGCGACAGGAAAGAAGCGTGGCTCACGCTGCAGGAATATTTTGAACGGCTGCATGACGATCCGCAGCGCTGGGGCAAGCCTCTCGGCGCACTGCTGGGCGCGTACCATGCACAGCGCGAACTGGGCATCGCTGCCATTGGCGGCAAGGATTCAATGAGCGGAAGCTTCAAAGATATCGACGTTCCGCCCACGCTGTGTTCGTTCTGTGTGGCGCCGGTCGCGGCAAGAGACGTGATCACGCCGGAGTTCAAGCAGGCGGGTAACAAGCTTTACCTGATGGACATCAAGCGCGACAAAAACGGCCTACCGGATTTTGAAGACGTGAAACGTAAATATGAGAAGCTTCACAAGATGATACAGGACAAGGTGGTCGTCTCGGCGTACGCAATTACGCGCGGCGGTGTGCTTGCGGGCGCTGCAAAATGCGCGTTCGGCAACAACCTCGGCGTGAAGCTGTTCTCACAGAGCTTAGACAGGCTGACTGCCAAAAACTACGGCGCGATCTTGGTGGAATCCCCATGTATCCACGACGAAGATTTTCCGATCAAGGGCGAAATACGCGAAGAGCCGTTCATCGAGGTGATGGACGAAAGCATCCCGCTCAAAGAAGCGCTTGCTGCCTATACGCAGCCGCTTGAATCGGTATTTGCGACAAAGACGCAGGATGGCGGAAGCATAGAAACGCCGCTATATCAGAAAAAGAACATTGTGGTCAGCCGTTACAAAACGGCGATCCCGCGCGTGGTCATCCCGGTGTTTCCGGGCACAAACTGCGAATACGATACGGCAAAGGCCTTTGAGACGGCAGGCGCGATCCCGCGTGTGGTCATCATGCGCAACATGGGCGCGCAGGATGTCGATGAGAGCATTCGCGAGCTGGAGGCGGAGATCGCACACGCACAGATGATCATGCTGCCCGGCGGTTTTTCGGGCGGCGACGAGCCGGACGGAAGCGGCAAGTTCATCGCAACGATGTTTAGGAACCCGCGCATCAAGGAAGCAACACACCAGTTGCTCAAAAACCGCGACGGACTGATCCTCGGCATCTGCAATGGCTTCCAGGCGCTCATCAAGCTTGGCCTTGTGCCCTACGGGGAAATCAGGGACATGGAGGACGATTCGCCCACGCTTACGTACAACAACATCGGCAGGCATGTATCGTGCATGGTCAGGACGCGCATCACCAGCGCAAACTCCCCCTGGCTTTCGTTGTGCGAGCCGGGCGAGGTTCATACCGTGGCGGTGTCACACGGCGAAGGTCGCTTCGTGGCCACAGAAAAAGAAATCAAGACACTTTTGAAAAATGGACAGGTCGCGACGCAGTATGTGGATTTTGAGGGCGTGCCGTCCATGGACATCGAATACAATCCCAATGGCTCAATGTACGCGATCGAAGGGATCACCAGTCCTGACGGCCGCATATTGGGAAAAATGGGACACACGGAACGCGCTGGAAAATATATCGCGAAAAACGTGCCCGGCGAATACGATCAAAAGATATTCGAAAGCGGCGTAAAGTATTTCAGATAGCAGTGTACTAAAAGATAGAACTTAAAAAGCCGAACTCTGGGAAGGGTTTCGGCTTTTTAAGTCTTAGCAGTGTATTTTTGTGCAATCAGCGTATCCATACAGTGCCTGTGTGGTACGCCGCTGCTTTCGCAGTCGTAAACAGTCTCGTCGCACCGGCAGAAGCGCCAGTCCGCATATCTGGAAAAGAGCTCACCCGAACGCCAGAAATATTCTGTATCTTCCATGTCCGGCGCGATCGCGATAAACGGTTTTTTGATAAACACGTTGATGGCGTGGATGCCGTCCGGCGCGGTGTGCTCCTGATAGTCAAGAAGCAATTCCTTGCGGATCTCCGGCGCCATATAGTTGAACACGCCGTTTGTGGAAAAGATCACGTCAAAATCTTGTTCCAACCGAAAATCCTTGAGGTTTGCCGCAAAAAAATCGACATATACCTGGTGCGCATCCGCTAAGCGGTTGGCCTTTTCAAGGCCGGTCTTTGCGATGTCAAATGCACTCACATGATAACCGTTTTTGGCAAAAAACACAGCGTCGCGTCCCTCGCCGCAGCCAACATCCAAAAGGCGAAGCGGCTTTAAGGGCGGCCGTAGCCGCAGAACGTCATAGCACATCGGGTCTGGCGCAATACCCCAATAATACTCGTCAGACTGGTAGTATTCCTCATACATCGTAAACTGCTTTTTGTGGTAACCGAGCAGAAAATCGATGTTGGTATCAAGCGCGTCCGCAAGCGCGGGCAGAAGCGTAAGATCGGGCCGTGCCTGCGCGTTTTCCCATTTGGAAATGGACTGGAACGAAATATTCAACTTATTTGCGAGCGCTTCCTGCGTGAGCCCCTTTTGCTTGCGGAGCCGCGCAATGTTGGTCGCTATGCAAGATTCCATTCATACTCCTTTGTCTTACACTCTTGTTATACCATGCCCCGTCATAAGGCACAATAACCGGATCAGCGAAAAAAGATGAAAAACTCAACCGTTGGTTGAATAGAATGTGGTAAAAAAACCGGAAAGGCTGCAAAAGCCCTGCCGGTTTTTTAAGTAACGGTTTAGATGTTCTTTTTCGCGGTTGCCACAACGATCCACTCCACGATGCTGATGATACCGTAAATGAGCAAGCAGACGCCAAGCAAAATACCCACAACGTTTGTGGTCGCGATGCCGATCAGGATGATGATACCAAGCACGAGCGCCGCGATACCGGTAATGGTCGGGACGCGCCACGAGGAAGACCCAGCATGCTTTAAGCTCGATGCGTCCGTAAGGCTCATGATCCCCGTTACGATCGCCCAGATGCCGATGATGATGGGGAGCAGCACATTGGCGACGCCGTCGCGGAAGATGAGCAGCAAAATACCGACGACCAATACGATGATAGGCACAACAAAGCTGGAATCGTCCCCCTTGTTGCGTTTGCTGAGATTCATAAAGATCGAGATAACGCTGTATGCGAGCATAACGACACCGATCAGGATGACGATGCCCACCATTGCCGCTTGCGGCGCTGCGAGTAAAATAATACCGATCACAAGCAGCACGATACTCAATACGAGCCGGATGGTCTCCTTGGATTTCCATGTATTGGAAGTAGTATCTGACATAACCGTTTCCTCCGTTTATTTTTTCATTTGAAAGATTTATTAAAATTATAATACCCCTATTAACAGGAATAAAACAAGAGGAAATTAAAATTTTTACATTTCACCGTATTTTTTGGGGATCAGAACGCCGGACAGAACAGCCGCTGCGACGGTTATGATGCCGACGACCCAGTAAGCAACGTCAAAGGATACAGCCTCGATCACGCCGCCGGCAATGACCGGGCCGACAAAAATACCGATCGCATAAACGGACTGGAATATGCCTGTCGCGGTGGAACGCTGGTGCGGCGCGACAGCCTTGATGGCAAAACCTGCCAGCGCGGAGGTCAGAATGCCATAGCCAATACCGGCCACGACCTGCATCACATAGATGACAGAAAGATTCACATGGTAGAAAAACGGAATGCACGAAACCGCGCACAGCACAAAAGCGACGACTACGACTCTGATACCGCCGATCCTCTGATAAAAGCGACCCCCGACAAAAAGTGAGACGAGGCCGACAGTCAGGAAATAAACAAGCGTCAGGCTGCCAAGCTGTCCGGGGTCTGCGCCAATATTCTCCGCGGCCACAGATGTAAAATAGGTGGGCACGGCAAAGCATTGCAGCTGCGCGAAAATACACAATCCCGAAATGATCATAAGGTCTTTGTTTTTCAAAAGAGAAAGCAGCTCACTGGCGGTAGGCGGCGTGCGCGTCTCGCGCGTTGTCGGCTTTTTTAAGAAGAACATGGAAACAAGGCCTACAAGCGCCGCGATGAGTGCCACATAAAAAGGCGCGCGCAGGCCGAAAAACTGGGCGGTAATGCCTCCAAGAAGCGCGGCCAGAACCTTTCCCATACTGGAAGACGCACTCAATATGCCCTGCGCCTTTACCTGCTTTGCTTCGTCGTTGTATTTGGCATAAGAGGCAGAAATGATCACCCACCACGCAGCAGCCGCCCCCGCCACGCCGCGCGCAAAGACCACTGTTTCAACGGTAGAGGAAAAGATGAACAATACCGCGGAAAGCGTCAGGATCACAAAGCCGATTATGAGCAGTAACTTGTCTTTACCGGTCTTGTCGGACACGATGCCTAGAGGGATGCGCAGCAATATCTGCATCACGCCGTACGCGCCGCCGATCACGCCGAGCATGACCGCCGTAGCGCCGAGCGAGCTCGCAAAGGCAGGCAGTGTCGGCACGTATGAATACATTGCCATCCACAAAAAAGCGGCGGCACAGTTGATCAGGAAAATATTTCTTTTCATAGATATGTTTCCACCTCAAAGCTGCTCCACGGGATATCCACCGCTTTTTTGTGGTTGATGATGTCGTCCACATGCAAAAGCAGGGGAAAGTCTTCGCTGCGCACCTTGCCTCTTTCAATCAGCACGCGAACCGCCCGCGCCGTGCGCGTGGCGATCACGATAGATTCAAGCGTCACGCCCTCAAGCTCAGCCATCGCTTCTTCAAAGCTTAGGCCGCGCCCAAGAAGCGTACCGATGTAGCGCGTGCGCCCGCCGAATATCGTGACGTAAAGGTCGCCTGCGCCATATACGAGGTTGTCGTCGCCTCCGCCCACAAGCGCAAGCAGCTTACGCATCTCGCGGATGCTTTGCCCAAAAAGCGCAGCCTGCGAGTTGTAATGCTGCTTACCGTCCACGCCTTCCGTACGCTGCGAAAGCCCGACGGCAAGCGTCACCGCCAGCGCATACGCGTTCTTCATCGCGACCGCACATTCAACGCCCACGATGTCCGTAGAAAGGCTGACATGGTAATAGTCTGTCTCAAACATAGATTTGATCTTTCGCAGGGTTTCCATATCCCCTCCGCAAAAACATACCTGCGTGGGGTCGTGGTCGGTAAGCTCGTAGCTGGTGCATGGGCCGCCCACCGCGTAAAGCGAAAGCTTGCGGTCAAGCTTTTGCGCATAAAGAAGCGGATAAGGGATCAGGCCGCCATCCTCCGTGTCCTGCATACCCTTGGTCACCATCAATACAGGCAGCGTCTCGGGGATCACGGATAATATTTCTTCCAAAAACCAATCCACACCAAAGCTCGATACGCCGCTCACCAGCAGGTCGGCGTCTTTGAGCGCCTCATCAAGCTGCTCGATCTGAAAATAAGAAAAGCCGTCCGGTATCTTGCGCTTGAGCGTCAAATGTTCGTCCGTTTTGCGCGCATGCTCGATGATGTGCCTGTCAAGCGGCGTGCCTACCAGCCGTATTTCGTTTCCGTTATCGCTTGCGGGAAAAGAAATGGCAGTCCCCATCATACCCGCGCCCACAACCGTAATGATACTCACAATAACATCCCTCCACGCATCTATTTGCCGATCTCTTTTATTTTACTCCCAAACGAGGGGCATTGAAAGCGATTCATTAAAAAAGACCGCATAGCGGTCTTTTTTGCACAGCGGTGCTGTATCGATTGCAAATAAATTCAAAATGCGTTTGCTGCTTCGGGCGCAGCGCCTGTCTTCTTTTCAAGATAGACCAGCACGTCCTGAACAGTATCAAACAAGCGAAGGTCCCTGTCCGGTATCTCGATGTTAAATTCTCGCTCAAAGGAAAGAACAGCGTCCATCAGAGAGAAGGAATCCAGCTCCAAATCCCTGACCAGATGCTTGTCAGGCGTAATATCCTCCGGATCAACAGGCGACGCTGTCGCTAAAAGCTGCTGCACAGCAGCAAGACTTACTGTAGTCATTTTATGTTACCCCCTTATTGTACGGTAAAGCGTTTGATCGATTTTTTGGTCGTTTTTTCGAATTCCTTGTCGCGCACGTTGAAATCCTTCACGTGCTTATAGGTGGGCAGCGTTTTGTTGACGTTCGCGATGTCCTTCTCCAGATTGCGACCGATCTCCTCGGGCGTATGCTCTGCCGTATAGTCCTCGTTTACAAAAATCTCAGCATGCAGCGCGATCTCGCTATGTCCGTCTACCAGAGGGGCGACGACCACGACCTCTTTGATATAGGGAATACGCATCAGATATCCCTCGATCTCCTCAGGATACACATTTTTGCCGTTGGAAAGCACGATCAGGTTTTTCTTGCGTCCGGTGATGAACAAAAATCCATCCTCGTCAACATAGCCGATGTCGCCGGTATTGAACCAGCCGTCCTGTATGACCTCGCGTGTACCTTCTTCGTTCTTATAATATCCAAGCATGACATTGGTGCCCTTGACCCAAATCTCACCGTTGCCGTCCTCGTCCTTATCACGCACATCGATCTTGCAGCAGGCGATGGGCAGCCCGACCGAACCGTCCCTATGGTGCCAATTCGCGTTGACCGAGACAAGCGGGGAACACTCCGTAATGCCATAGCCCTGCAAAAGCAAGATGCCCATCTCGCGGAATGCGCGCGCGAGGTGCTTTGAGAGCGGCGCGCCGCCGCACAAAAGAAGCTTCAAGTTTCCGCCAAACGCATCGTGGATGTTCTTAAAATACACGTCGCGGTTGTCAATACCCTGCGCAAGCTCCGCGTTGCTTTTTTCGATCAATGCAGCCAGAGCGTCTGCCTGACCCGCAGCACGCGCGTTTGCCCAAATTTTTGCGTACATCATTTCCACAAAAAGCGGTACTAAAAAAATCGACTCAGGCTGAAACAGCTGCATATTCTCGAGAAAACGGCGCAAGCTGTCGTTGATACAGATCGTCGTACCATTCTCGATCATCATCGTGATGCCGTGCGTGCTCTCAAACGAGTGATGCACGGGCAGCACAGACATGCACACCTCACCAATATCAAGAAGGCTCAAGCCGCCTTCGGAAGCACATAAGATATTGCTTTGCGAAAGCATAACGCCCTTGCTCTTACCGGTCGTGCCCGACGTATAAAGCAGCGCGGACATCGCGTGGGGGTCGATGGGTAAGGTAGCGTAGCCGTTGTCCTGCGTGTTTTTCACAAGCTCCTGTAAATCGTGCGTACCGGTATCGCCGTTCATGTCGATATAATATTGATCGGTATCAAGACCGCCGCGGATGTTTTGTACGGTATCCGCATATTCGTGGGAATAGATCAGGCAGGCAGCACCGCTGTCCGAAAGGATGTTCGCGATCTCATCGTCCAGCAGCTCTTTGTCGATGGGTACGACAACGCCAAGTCCGCATAAAACGGTATAGTAGGAAAGCAGCCATTCATAGCTTGTCGGCCCAATGATGGCAATATGCTTTCCCGTAAGGCCAAGGGAGACGAGCATGTTTCCCAGCGCGTCTAAGTCCCGCATCAGCCGGCCGTGACCGATACCTTCCACACCGCCTTCTGCCGTGCGCAGACGGAAGATGTCCCGTCCATCGTACGCTTTTTTTGCGTGGTGCAGCAGTTCCCTAAAATCCCGTAAATGCTCGATCTGTTTCAGAGGATACTTTTCCATGCGGTCACTCCTATTGATTCGTTTCTACTGTACGCGCGCGGCAACACTGCGCAGCGCTTCTTCATATTTTACCTTATTCTTCGCAAGGTCAAAAGATTCTTCCATGTCGTTACGCGCAAGCTGCCCCATATGTTCGCGGGCCGCTTTGTCACGCAGCTCAAGCATACATTCACAGCAGCGGTCGGTATTGTTCACCTTCACAAGGTACCCTGTCACGCCGTTTAAGATATACTCGCTCGCGCCGACCGTGTCCGAAGCAATAACGGGTACGCAGCACGCCATAGATTCGATACCTGTCACGCCGAACGCTTCTGTGGCACTCATCTGTATGGTCACGTCCATGCTGTTTATCATGTCGGGCATCTGTGCATTCGGCACATAACCGACAAACTCGATCTTATCAGCGATGCCGGCGCTTTGCGCCTGCTGCTTTAAGCTGCTTTCCATTGTGCCCGTACCGACGATCTTAAGCGTCGCTTCGCCTGCTGCCTTCTGCAGGAATTTTGCAAAAGCCTCGATGACCATATCAACGCCGTTTCCGTATTCAAGCGCCTTTAGGGAGCCAAAGCAGATCGTCCCTTCCTTTTTGCCTACAGCTTTTTTCTGGAACGCGCCAAGGTCTACGCCGAACGGAGCGACAAAATAATTTTTTTCCTTTTTAAACAGCTGCTTTAAGCGCGTCACCATGTTGGGCGCTGCGGCGATGATCGCTTCAGCGTGCTTAAAGCTCTTTGCAACAAGACCTTTTTTCCCAAGGTCTACGCTTGCATAGATGTCCGGCCCGAGAACGGTCAGCACCGTGTGCGGCGCTTTTGCTTTTGCCGCCAGCACGCCGTATGTCGTTGCGCCGATGGCGTTCACCGCGCCGAAATTGCCGGAAGCAAGAATCGTCTTGACCTGTCCTGCATTTTTCTTGAGGCCGCCCTGCGCAGCGGATGCGTCAAGATAGGTGACGGTGATTTTTTCATTCAATTCATTAAAGCTGTCCTTGTCCTCCGGAAGGGAAAGTACGCTCACTTCGTTGCCGTCCGCAAGAACGTTTGCCCATTTGATCGTATGCGGGGAATTTGCCGCCGCTAAGAATGCAATTTTCATGATTTCTACCTCGTTCAAAAATTATTTTAAGTTCGCAAGCCGTTCGATGGCTTTTTCAGTATTTTCCTTCGTGTTGAAAGCAGTCAGGCGGAAATATCCCTCGCCCGCGCTGCCAAATCCGCTGCCCGGCGTGCCGACCACATTTGCCTCACGAAGAAGCTTGTCAAAGAATTCCCAGCTTGTAAGGCCGTCCGGTGTTTTGAGCCATACATAAGGCGAATTGACCCCGCCGTACGAGGTGATGCCGATCTCTGCCAAACCGCTTTTGATGATCGCTGCGTTCGCAAGGTAACCCCTGATCGTATCCTCTACCTGTTTTTTGCCGTCTGCTGTGTAGATCGCCGCCGCGCCGCGTTGTACGATGTACGAAACGCCGTTGAATTTTGTCGTGTGCCTGCGCAGCCACATTGCGTTCAAGTTCACTTTGTCGCCGTTTTCGTCCTCGCCGAAAAGCTCCTTGGGGACGACAGTGTATGCACAGCGCGTACCGGTAAAGCCCGCCGTCTTGGAAAAACTGCGGAATTCGACAGCGCATGTCTTCGCGCCTTCGATCTCGTAAATGCTGTGCGGCACGTCCTTATCTGTAATGAACCGTTCATATGCGCCGTCAAAGAGAATGAGCGCACCCGTTTCGTTTGCCCAGTCGACCCACACCTTAAGCTGTGCCTTAGTGAGCGCCGTACCCGTCGGGTTGTTGGGGGAACAAAGATACATCACGTCCACTTTGCCCTGCGGCAGGGCGGGCACAAAGTTATTGTCCGCCGTGGTCGGGATGTAAGTGATACTGCTGAATTTTGCCGCAGACGTATCAAATTCGCCCGAGCGTCCCGCCATCACGTTGGTATCGACATAAACAGGATAGACCGGATCGGTCACGCCCACACGTGCGTCGGGGGAAAGAAGTTCCTGGAAGTTGCCCGTGTCGCACTTGCTGCCGTCCGAGACAAAGATTTCATCAAGGCCGATTTCCACGCCACGCGCCGCATAGTCGCCCTGGCGGATTGCCGCGCGCAGAAATTCATAACCCTGCTCCGGGCCATAGCCCATAAACGTTTTTGCGTCTGCCATTTCCTGTGTTGCCGCATCGATCGCCTGTAGTACCGCGGGCGACAGAGGACGCGTCACATCGCCGATGCCGAGGCGTATCAGCTCCCGATCAGGGTTCGCTTTGGTATATTCCGCTACACGGTGCGCGATCTCGGAAAACAGATAGCTGCCCTGTAACCGTGCAAAATTCTGATTAACCTTAAACATATAATATGATATCTCCTAAAAATAAATTTCCATACACCTTTAATAATAACGATAACCAGCGCAAAACTCAACCTTTATTTGTGTCCGGGCGTATTTGCTACAGCGGGATTTCGTCGAAGTTTTCACCACTCAGAACAAGGATGTCTCCTGTTTTGAGCACGGTCGAGCCGTTGGGCACGATGTTCCTGCGTTTGCGCTTAACCATCACAACAAGCACACCCTCCGGGATATCCGCTTCGTTGAGCGTTTTTCCGTTCCATGGATTGCGCGCGTCGATGCTCACCTCAATGAGGCGCATCTCCGCCTCGTCCTGATAGTCGGTGAACGTCTTAAAGACAGAGTTGTTTTTCTCCACCAGCTTGAGTTTTTTGGCAAGCAGCGGCGTAAGCGTGCCCTGCAATGCAACGGAGAACAGCGCCACAAAAAAGACGATGTGGAAAATATCGTTATTGATGCCTACGCCAAACGTAATGGCAAAGATGGCAAACACGATAGATGCCGCGCCGCGCATGCCCACCCACGAAACAAACAGCTTTTCTTTGGTGGGAAATTTAAACCAGCTCAGTATGCCGAACACAGCGGCAGGCCGCGCCACAAAGATCAGGAACAGCGAGATAAGCACTGCCGGAATGAGGATCGCCGGGATTTGCGACGGAAAAGAGAGCAGCCCAAGCATGAAAAACAAGATCATCTGCATGATCCACGAAATGCCGTCAAAGAAGTGGACGAGCGTTCGTTTGTGTTTTATTTTGGTATTGCCGAGTACGATGCCCATGATGTATACGCACAAGTATCCGTTGCCGCCAATAAGCTGGCACAGCGCGTAGCCGAGTATGACGACAGCGACGACATAAATGGTATACAGCCCCTCAATTTCAAAGTTGATCCGTTTGAGGATAAAGCTGGAAAGAAACGCGAGCAAAAAACCAAGGCCGAGACCAAATACAAGCTGCATTACGACCATAGGAACGATAGCATTTTCCCCGCCGACAGACATCATCGTAAGTACGGCAATGGTCAGCATATAAGCGATCGGGTCGTTAGAGCCGCTTTCCACCTCGAGCATAGAGGCAAGGCCGCCCTTTAAGTTTAATTTACGCGAACGCAGGATGGAAAACACGGAAGCAGCGTCCGTAGAGGCTACGACCGCGCCGATGAGCATGCCCTCGAGAAGCGTCGTTTTCAGAACGATCCAACTGAACCAGCCCACCAGCACCGCCGTAATGACGACGCCCGCCGTTGCCAGCCAGATAGAAGGCGCGATCACATGTTTTGCGGTTTTCCAGTTGGTGCCGAACCCGCCGTAAAACATGATGAAGATCAGGCAGAAAGCGCTGATCGTTTCCACCAGCGAATAATTGTCAAAATGGATGCCCGCCAGCCCGTCCGAACCGAAAAGCATTCCCAACACCAAAAAAATAAGCAAGGCAGGAATACCAAAACGGTACAAAAGCTTGCTTGAAAAAACACACAAAAGGAGGACGACCGCAGCAAGTATGAGCAATGTAACCATACGCGTCTCCCTTCTTCCTAAAAATAATCTATTATAATATATAATAACAGGAACTACACATTAAAACATATATTTTCTGGAAAAGTGTTTGATATCCAACAAAAAATGGTATTGTTTTATTTACGAAACAATCGTTTTGCACTACAATAAAGGGAAGCAAATGACGGAGAGTGACATGAAAAAGAAACGCACAAAAATTATAATCCTGATTGTTGTCGCGGCGGTCGTTGCCGCGATGCTCATTTACCTGTGCACAGGCAACTATGCCGCCACGCAGGAGGCAAAGCAGGCCATGCAGACGGGTAACGGCGTAACGGTGACGCAGGATACAAAAACGATCACTTTTGCGCCGGAAGCGCAGACGCAGGACGGTTTCATTTTTTATCCGGGTGGCAAGGTAGATGCGGACGCATACGCCATGTTTGCGCGGGACTTAGCAGAGCAGGGCGTGCTATGCGTAATCGTCAAAATGCCGTTTGACCTCGCGGTGTTCAATGTCGGCGGCGCAGCCGGCGTGATCGACAGCTATCCGCAAATCGAAAAATGGGTGGTCGGTGGGCATTCACT
>NZ_JAYFPU010000345.1:0-1883 GCF_034927525.1 Christensenella sp. | reverse complement strand
CGAGACGTTTTTGGTAGTGGACGCCACGACAGGGCAAAACGCGATATCGCAGACGGAAGTTTTTAATGAGAGTGTGAAACTGACAGGCATCATATTGACAAAGCTGGACGGCACCGCAAAGGGCGGCGTGGTATGTGCAGTCAAGGACATGACAGGTGTTCCGGTACGCTTTATCGGCGTAGGAGAAGGCGTCGACGACTTACAACCGTTTGACGCAAGAGAATTTGCAAAGGCGATTCTGGAATAATGACGAAAATCATTCCACTGCGTTTTGGCGGCGACAATTGCTATATCATAGAAAACGGTGAAAATGCCGTGCTGGTGGATACCGGTCGTCCTGCGATACGCGAAAAGCTCTTATGCGCGCTTGCACCGTGGAAGGTGCGGTATGTTCTGTTGACGCACGGTCATTTTGATCATGTTGGAAACGCAGTATGTATTGCCAAGAAATATGGCGCGAAGATCGCGATTGCGCAAGAAGATGAATCTTTGGCGCAGGATAACCGGACGCGGGCATTTGGGTCGCGCGGGCTGATCGGCGCGTTTATCCGCATGGCCTCTATGGCGGCGATCAAAAAAACGCAGTTTGAGACGTTTACGCCGGATTTTTATTTGCAGGACGGACAGAAGCTGGATGAGCTTGGCATCGACGCACGCGTGATCGCTCTGCATGGGCATACGGCGGGCTCCGTGGGCATTGTCGCGGGAGGCGGATGCATTGCGGGGGACACGATCATGAACATGGGCGGCGTGAGCCGTGCGCGCATTGCGGAGGATTTTGCCGGTGTGGACGAATGTCTGGATAAGCTGAGAAAGACAGGGGCGGAATGGTACTATCCCGGGCATGGAAAGCCGGTTTCAAAAAAGCAGATGGACAGACTGTAGGTGTAAAGGTTTTTTGCTTGACAGACGCAGGAAAAATAAGTATAATCAAACAGGTGTAAGGGTAAGATGACGTGCATCTGTTTTTTTGATAGGTGGTAAGCTATGAAACGCGAAAAGGATTTAAAACTGAGCCTGTATTATGATTTTTACGGCGAGTTTCTGACACAAAAGCAGGCGAGTGTTTTTTCCTTATATTACAACGACGACTATTCGCTGGCGGAGATCGCGCAGGAATGCGGGATTTCGAGGCAGGGTGTGCTGGACACGATCAAAAGGGCACAGGTGAAATTAGAAGGTATGGAACAAAAGCTCGGACTGGTGAAAAGCCAGCTTGACGAGGAGAAATAAATGGCATTTGAAGGTATTGCGGAAAAACTACAAAATGTGTTTCGGAAACTGACCGCGAGAGGAAAGCTTTCGGAGGGCGATATCAAGGCGGCGATGCGCGAGGTAAAGCTCGTGCTGCTGGAAGCGGACGTAAACTTTTTGGTGGTCAAGAAATTTATCAAAGAGCTTTCGGAAAAGGCGGTAGGTTCCGGCATATTGGAAAGCCTTACGCCGGGACAGCAGGTCGTCAAGTTGGTACGCGACGAGCTGACAGAGTTGCTCGGAGGCAAACAATCGGATATCAAACTGGCGGGTTCTCCGCCGACTGTCATTATGATGATGGGTCTGCAGGGCGCGGGCAAGACAACCTTTTGCGCAAAGCTTGCGGGATACTATAAAAAGCAAGGGAAAAAACCTTTGCTGGTAGCGTGCGACATCTATCGTCCGGCTGCGATCAAGCAGCTGCACGTGGTGGGTGAGCAGGTCGGCGTGGACGTTTTCGATATGGGGCCGGACAATGCCACCAAGATATATAAGGAAGCGACGAAGCAGGCCAACAAGCTGGGATGCGACATCATTATTGTGGATACGGCAGGACGGCTGCATATCGACGACGAAATGATGGCTGAATTAAAGGATTTGAAGCAAGCGGCAAACCCGACGGAAACGTT
>NZ_JAYFPU010000113.1:0-1959 GCF_034927525.1 Christensenella sp. | reverse complement strand
CGTATTTAAATAAAAACCTTTCGGCCCTTCAGGTCATGCTGGATTGGGCTGCCGATTCCCTGATCAAAAATATAATGAACAACCCTATTAAAGGGGTGAAGAGACTATCAGAAGACGACAGTAAGGAATATTCTGTGAATTTAACGGATGCAGAATATTATGAATTCATCAAAAAACTCCAAGAGCGGGACAGCTTGAAAAAGGACTTCTGGCTTCCGGCGATTATTCTCGCGACGAGCACAGGCCTTAGAAAGGGCACCCTGTTCGGGATAAAATGGAAAGATATCGACTGGAATGCGCGCCGAATTACTCTCAACCCCACAATAATGAAGGTGAAGAGAAAAAAACGCCCGGAACAGGATACAGAAAAATTCATTTATTTAAATTATGAGGCCCTTAAAGCGCTAAAGGCGTGGAAAGAGCATTATAAAACTGCTCCGGGACCGGAAACCCTTATCTTCGGAGTCAAACAGCCAAGATATCGGGCATGGAAAAAGATCAGAGAAGAAATGGAACTGCCCGAAGGGACCAGGATTCACGACCTAAGACATATTTTCGCCAGCAGGGCAATGGCGGCGAACATATCCGCCGTCGCAGGAGCGCAACTGCTCCACCAGACCACGACGGATCTTTTCAGGAGATATGCGCACCTCGCGCCCGACGCCGCATTGAAGATGGTAAATTTAATAGGGGAAAAAGAAGAAGATGACGAATGGGACGGCGAAGAATTATAAAATGTCCAGCTCCTGCTCTAGACAGTGCCGGACGGTATCCCGGTAATATTCGTCATTTCCCTTCCTGCCGTCGTCATCGTTATGGACCCGGCGCAAAAGGTCGAGCATCGTCTCCTCAGATGCGTCAACGCCCCTTAAATAGCAACACATTCCCCAATCAGCCAGGGTCTTATTTTTCTTCTCTCCATATATATTTTCCCAGTGTTTCAGGGCGCGGCCGACCGGGACGGGGCCGATCTCAGCCAAAATCAAGGACGCTGAAGCTGGTTTAATTACCACTCCTCCTACAGAGGAGGACAAAGAAGAAGGGCGCACCGGTTTATCTTTAATAATTGAAGACCTCGCAGAGGTCCGGATGTCTCTGCCGGCCGAAGCGAGGCCTTCAACCAGGGGGGTTTCAAGCTTCTTGTCATGCCGTTTTTCAGCCGTAACGGGCCAGTCCCCGGATTTCAACTTTGTGTTTTTAAATCCAGGCAGCCGCAGGACCCGGGACAGATCCTTCACTGCAGCATCCCCGCCGGTTTTTGTCGAAATAAACAAAAGAGCCGCCTCCGCTGTCCCAAAACTCATCGGACGCTGCACAAGCCAGACCGCCTGAAGTTTTTTTTCTGACGTCCGGACAACGTAATTTGGCTCAGGTAGCAGGTCAAAACCCCGGCCGGCCTCAAAAGCCCGGCTCGCCTCCGTGGGCTGATCAAAGTCCGCAAAGAGGATCTGGATCCGTCGGACGTTTTCCCGGTCCCGGGCAGGACGACCCCACTTATTTAACTTATCTCCGAACCCGGCGGTCGAATAATATACCCCCTAGTGCTTTTCATTTAAAGCGTGAAGCAGCGAGAGCTTCCGGATGAAGTCCTTTCGTTTTATCCAGAGGTTTATCGGAATAAAAAGCGGATGAGGCCGGAAGATAAATCTTCTGCTGTCGGAAACGGCTACCGGAAGGAGGACCTTTTTCTGTTTTTCCACCGGAATTTCTTTCCGACGATCGTCGGGGAAAATACAGGAAATACAAATAAATTCATCCGGATTCGGATGTATATCTCGAAGGAAATCAACAGGAGAGATCATGACCGCGCCTCCTTCATTTTTAAATGCTTCTCGCAGATTTCCCGAAGTCCCCGCTTTATCTTTTCCTTTTTATCCGCCGGAACCCAAACAGAAATATTTAAAAGACCGGAATCTATCTTCTTCTGTCGGCTTTTCCGGCACTCGACACGAACCCGTT
>NZ_JAYFPU010000261.1:0-2919 GCF_034927525.1 Christensenella sp. | reverse complement strand
TCAACAGCATCGGGATGAAGATGGTCAGCAACTATGGCACCGTCGACGGAGAGGTTTTGCGCAAGAGCAAAACCTACAAAAATGTCAAGGCTGCCGCCACAGATACCGCCATCCTGGCCACTTACAAAGCCCTGGACGGCTTGCAGCAGCCCACTGCAGAAAACTGCTACGTGGTCACCACTGAAGAACTCTTCGAAACCGTGTAGCTGAAAAGAACCCCACACCGGATAAAATAAGGATTAGAAATTTACACAGATTAAGGAGACGAAAATGAGCATTATCAACCAAAAGGACCTCATCCTCACCTACAAAAAAGAGGATGACAGCCACTATAGCCTGACCGTCGCGGATTATAAGGATGGCATTACCGATGCCGAAGTAAAAACCGGTGCCCAGGCCATCCTGACCCAAGACATCTTCGCCCCTGGGGGCATGGATCTGACAGCCCTGGTCTCTGCCAAACGGGTCGACAAGACCACCACTGATGTCAGCCTGGCCGACTAAGCTTGGCCTTCTGGCCCTGACCCTCCTCCTGCTGATCGCCGCCGCCCTGACCCTGAGTCCGGGGGCGGCCCAGCCGGAATCCCAGGGCCAGGCGGGACCTACCCCCACCACCGAAGTCGCACCCCCAGCCCCAGACACCAAGCCCGTAGTCGATGCCACCATCCCCGACACCCCAGAGGCGGACATCCTGCCAGAGGGCGCCACCACCATCCCCATGGCCAGTGCCCACTTTGAAATGGCAGAATACGCCTGCACCTGCCCGGGCTATTGCGATGGTTGGCCCAGCCCCATGGACCCAGACCTCTTAGCCACCATCGAAATCCTCCGGGAAAGCCTGGGCGCCCCGGTCATCATCACCAGCGGGGTGCGCTGCCCCCGGTACAACGCCGAGGTGGGCGGCATTGAATACTCCCGTCACCTAAGGGGCCACGCCGCCGATCTCTACAGTCCCCATATTGACATCCACACCGTTGCCCAGGTGGCCAGTACCCTGGGATTGACCGTCATCACTTATTATGACCAAGGTTTTATCCATGTCGAAAATGAAAAGTAACGCAAAGCCCCCGGTACACACCGGGGGCTTTTGATTGGGAAACCAGGCTACAAAAGGGTGTAAAAGACATATTCATTGGTGCCGATAGCAAAAAATACAGTCAATCTTACAGATAATCCTTGACAATACCCTGGAATGGGTGTAAGCTTGACCTATGAAAAAGGCAAAGCAGTCGAAAGGCTGTCACGCAAAGCTTAAGGGCCTACGTCCAGCAGGATAGGGCAGCCAGTTACTGGAAATGCGGACTATTTCTGGACCTTAAGCCTCTGGAAACAGGACGCTGTTTTTGATTCCAGAAAAAATAGGCTTTAATAAAAAATTATATAAATAAAGGAGAAACGGTTATGCAACTATGGAAGAAAATGAAGAAGGACCGTAAAGGGTTCACCCTGGTAGAAATCATTGTGGTGCTGGTTATTCTGGCGATTTTGGCGGCCTTTACGATTCCGGCGATGTTGGGGTTTGTGCAGGAGGCAAGGGGGAAAGCTTTAATAGCAGAAGCAAGAGAAGTGTATGTTGCATATCAATCTGCTGCGACTGAAGTCGGTGCAAGTGCAACAGATGGAGATAAGGTAAATGCAAAATATACATCTGCTACACCAGCAACGGTTGTCGCAACACCAGATCCAACAAGTGCACAGGCTGTGAGTGTTGCAACAAAAGCATTATCGTATTTTGGGACTGACTTGACAGGGACGAAATATGAAGTGACAATTGCCGCTAAGAAAGTAACTGAGGTAAAATACCAAGGTGATGGTACATATATTACTTTGGTACCGGGAAAAGAAGCAGTCGTGACAAAAGGAACATTCTAATATTAAGTAAATTAGAGAGGCCCATCTATTGGATTAGGGGGTCTCTTTTTTGCTGCTATACTGAATACAGTTCAATAGATTATATAAATGTTACTACATTAATTTTTATTGCCAGCATCATCGCCTACTTCGAACGCAAACCCGTGGCACTCCTTTCCGTAAAATGGGTCTTGCTCTACCTCCTCCTCATCACCCTCACTCTGCCCTTTTCCCAAAAAATCTACCACGGAGTAATTACCCGCATGGAAGGGCACTTCGTCTTAGTGCTCTACATCCTCATGTTTCTCCTGGGGGCTTTTCTGAAACCCATTGGTGAGTCTGTTCTAAACCGCCTAAAGCCCACTCTCGAACATACCCAACAGTATTTTCTGGCCTATTACTTCTTTTCATGCTATCATAATCGTAATGAATTTTAGGAGGAGGAGATTTATGGACCAGTTTTTTTTGAACCTCAGCATGTTAATCATCGAGTTTTTCATCTTTGCTGTGGTGGGGTGGTGCATGGAGGTTATTTTAAAATACATTCAATACCATCGCTTTATTAACCGGGGGTTCCTCATCGGGCCCTATTGCCCGATTTATGGGGCTGGGGTGGTGGCCGTGACCCTGTTAGTCGGTGGAATGATTGGCCGGCACGGGACCATTGGGGAGACCTTCCTCGCCGGATTTGTGATTTGCGGGATACTGGAGTACGTTACCAGCTGGTATATGGAAAAGGTGTTCCATGCCCGGTGGTGGGACTATAGCAAAAAGCCCATGAATTTAAATGGCCGGATATGGATTGGGAATCTGGTGCTCTTCGGGGTGGCCAGTGTGGGGATTATCTGGTTCATCGACCCCATTTACTTTGGTTTGATGGCAGGGATGTCACCCTTCGTGGTTCAGCTGTTGGCGGTGATTATCGCTGTGGTGATGCTGGGGGATTATGCTTACTCACACTTCTTAATGAATCTGGTGAAGCGGGAAATCGACAGCCAGGATGCGGATGATACCGAGGAAATCAGCCGCCAGGTCCATGCTATGCTTAAAGACAAGCAGCTTCTTCTC
>NZ_JAYFPU010000271.1:0-1687 GCF_034927525.1 Christensenella sp. | reverse complement strand
GTTTCGTTAAGTAAAGTTTCACGTAGTTTCGTTAAATCAGCAAAACGTTTGTCTTGCTTGAACAAAGTCAATAAGGATTTTTCATATGGAGCTCTATTTTTTCCCATTGCTTCTACTATGGGGCTTGGTTCAAATTCTAGCCCGTAAGCTAAATAATAATCAATAAGAACACAAGAATCAAAATATATAGCCGGAGTAAATTTAGGTAATAATTTACCTTCGTTGTCTAGAACTTTATCAGTCATATTTTCACCTCTGTCAGGTATTGCATATGCCGCGCTAAAACGAACACTTGCCGATTAAATTGAACACCTATTCCGCTTCAACTTAACATAGTTACCGCATAAATTGTGCATTCCAAGAAAACAAGCTTTGATGCTGTAGCCGCAAAATACCGTTCGAAATTTTTACTTATTTGTTGTAGTTTTTATGGCACTTTCTAACGTTTTGAGAATTTCTTTATCTTCGTCAGAAAGCTCTTTTTCTATTGTTTTTAACCTATCAACACACTGTTTAAAATCAATAAACCTGACTAGATATTCAATGTCAAGATTGAATACCCTACGTACAGAACGGAGCGATTTTTCTCCATAAACAAGTGATTCACTTCCACATGCTCGAAGAAATAAAAGCATATTTTCATCTGAATCAATTTGTCTCTTGCAATATTCCTTGGCTTCTGCCATTCCTCCAAGAATCTCCCAAGCTGATAAAACACTTGGTAAACATTGCGGTATCCAATATGGCTCGTTATTAATTGTGTCTGTGATTTTTTCTCTTATCGACTCAATTAGGATATTCTTGACATCATCTGAAACAACCTTAACATTTTCACTATTTTCAAGTGTTTTCGGTTGCTTTAATAGCAAACCTGAAATTGTAAGGATAGGAATGGTAAAAGCTCTTCCTTCTTTTATTGATTTTGTTAGAACATCTTTATATTCTCCTGTACCAATAAGTTGAAGCATTTCAAGGGCTAAATCTCGGACTTTCCAAAAGAACCATTGAATATCAGAATCCTCAATGAGACTATCTCCAATATCGAAAAATGCTGAAACAAAACTATGAACATTGTCTTTGGGAATATCATTTAGAGACTGTGATAACCTTTCAATAGCCTGTTCCAATTTGTTCCCTGAAGCACTTTTGTATTGCAGTAAGCGGGATGCAATTTTATCTGATGAACAGGAAAAAAGTCTTTTTATTTCAGATTTTGGAACCATTGAATCAGGAAGAGCAAATTTAAAATAAACCGGCAATATTTCTTGATGGCAAATTCTCAGCTCGTTTGCCCACTCTTTTATATCATCAGCGTTAAAATGAATGCCTTTTAAGCAAGGGAAAATCGTCCGCATAAGGCCTTGGGCATTTACCCTTATTTTTTGTGGAAGACTTTTTACCCAATCCTCTTCAAAAGTTTTTTTAATTTCTTCATCCATGTCTGGTTGCCCAGTATTACGAAACTCCATCTTCGTAAATTGATCAGGATAGTCTTTTATCTTTGAATATAGTGTTGGAATGAATATTCTAATTGCTTCAATTGCAATAAAATCGACAGTATTAACTTCACCTTTAACGGCAGGGTAAGTGACTGAAATAGCATTTGTAAAACGGAAAACATCTCTTGGCGACTCAAATAAAAACTTCATATCGCTATAGATTTCGTTCCAATATTCTTGATTTTGTT
>NZ_JAYFPU010000301.1:0-8300 GCF_034927525.1 Christensenella sp. | reverse complement strand
TGGTGTGTGCGGATGGTGCGCAAAGAGAGCGGCTGCTGCACGCGATCCCAGCGGGTAAGATCGACTATTTTCTCCCGACGGTAAATAATACGGGCGGGGAGGAAGAATTTACCATGATGCGTATCCTTGATCCTGTGGCGGTGCTTGAAAACCTTGCATTAAAAAAGGAAAAATTTACGATTGCCATATCGGATTCGTTCCTCAAAGAGGAATATCTGCTTGAGGTCATGGCAAACGACAAGGGCAAAAATGTTGTGAAGCCTATTAAGGGATCGCCGGATATTTCACTTTCTGTTTCTGAATTTGCGCAAGCTGCCGCAGGGGCGTTTCGTCCTGAAAATGTGTGTGCGGGCTTTTTTGAGAGGCAGACCGCCATGTTTTTCGAAACTTACTGATTTTGCATATTTTTGTAGTTGACATTACTTGCATTATTAAGCAAATAGGACTATTATAATATATAAATTTTGTATCAGGTAGGGAAGTTGTCATGTGGGGAATCTTCGTGGGAATCGGACTGGGTGTCCTGCAGATTGTGATTTTAAAAAAGCTGATCGCAATGATGACAGCGTCGCGTAGTTCGGCGGCTATTGCAGTGCCGATCACGATTCTGAAGCTTGCCTTGATATTGGTCGTGCTCTTTCTGATGGCGAACTTTGTTTCGATCGAAGCGATGATCTGGTGCGCTGCAGGTACGGCGGCGACGATGATCGCTATACCGGTCGTGAACAGTGTTATGACGATCAGAAAATATAAGCATCAGCAGCATGGAGGTGAGCAGCAATGAATATACCCAGTGTATTTCCCGAAAAAATGACAATCTTCGGCGGGATACAGGTGAGCCAAACCCTCGTCGCTGCTTTTGGTACGACGATCGGCATTATCATATTTGCGCTTATTTTTCGTTTTGTTATTCTGAAAAATTTTAGGAGAGTCCCCAAAGGACTGCAGAACGTCATGGAGCTTATGGTGGACGGCATCAATAAGTTCTCTTCGTCGATCATGGGCGACAAGGCAAAGGCGATTGCGCCATATATCATGACGATTTTTGCTTTTATCATATTAAGCGGCGCACTGGAATTTCTTGGGATACGCTCGCCCGCAACAGACCTTAATTGTACGATTGGGCTTGCTGCGATCACGTTTATATTGATCATTGCGTTTTCGATCCGCTACAAAGGTATGAAGGGCTGGCTGAAAACATATGCGCAGCCAAAGGCTTTTATGGTTCCGATCAATGTGCTTTCATCACTTGCCGTTCCTGTATCGCTTGCCTGCCGGTTGTTTGGCAACATGTTCAGCGGGCTTGTTGTAATGGATATGCTGTATGGGGCGCTCGGTTATTTTGCGATAGGTATTCCGGCGCTTGCTTCGATTTATTTTATATTGTTCCACCTTGGCATGCAGTCGTATGTTTTTACGATGCTGACGATGTCGTTTATGGAAGAAAAGCTATAATTTTGTTTGAAACCGCTAAAAGCGGTTCATAATATTTTTGAATGCAATAAATGGAGGTAGAAAAAATGGATGTTGGTTTGATCGCTATTGGCGCAGGGTTAGCTGTTTTTACAGGCATGGGAGCAGGGATCGGTATGGGTATCGCTACAAGTAAGGCCTGCGAGGCGGTTGCGCGGCAGCCGGAAGCGACGGGCAAAATCAACCAGGTGTTGCTGATCGGTCTGGCGCTTGCAGAATCCACGGCAATTTATGGCTTTGTTATCTCTATTATTATGATCTTTACGATGGGTAAATAATAGGGGATCTCGAAGCAGAAGAACACGCTTGAGGAATAGATATGGAAATTGATGTAGTTGAGATATTGCTTTATATTGTGAACATCGTGATCCTGTTTTTGTTTTTGCGGTGGCTTTTGTATAAGCCGATCACCAAGTTTCTCCAGAACCGTACAAACGAGATACAGAAGCAGATTGATGAAGCTGCGCAGAAATATTCGGACGCGGAGCAATTGAAAGCAAGATATGACGAGATGATGCATAATGCGCAGGATCTGGCGACGGAATTGATCAATAAGGGCAAGGACGTCGCGGACGAACAGGCGCGCCAGATTGTTGCGGAAGCGGAAGACACGGCGGCGGAGATCCGTACGCGTACAGATAAGCATATTGAATCGCAGAAGCAGCAGGCAGTTATCGAAATGAGACAGGAAGTGACCAAAATGGCGATACAGATCGCGGAAAAGGTTTTGGAACGCGAAGTGTCTTATGAGGACAACAAAAACATCATCAACAAATTTTTTGAGAAGGTGAGTTAACAGTTGGAATTAAAAGGAAAACTTGTTTGCGCAACCGAATTTACGCCTGATGAAATTTCTGCGATCGTCACAAAGTTTGAAAAGCTTTTTGATGCAAAGATAGATTTTAAGGTCGAGGTAGACCCTACGCTTATCAGCGGATTTACAGCGACCGTGAAAAATATGGTCTATGATTTGAGCGCGAAATCGTATCTTGACAGGATGCAGGACTATATCGGCGACAATACGGGGCAGGCAAGCGCGGAAAAAATTGAAGATATTATAGAAACGCTCAGACAAAAGGTAATAGGAGAGCTGAAGGAAAGCTCCATCGGGAGTGACCTGGAAAAGAAAATCACGCAATATGATGTGAAATATGATATTGCTATGATTGGCATCGTGGAACGCACAGGTGATGGCGTTGTTTTTGTGCGCGGACTCGAGGGATGTAAATATGGCGAGCTGCTGCAGTTTGAAAACGAAGCATACGGCATTGTGATGAATCTGGAAACGGAACGTGTAGGCGCGGTGCTTCTAAACGGTGTGGCAGATGTTGTGGAAGGTTCGATGGTTCGTCATACGGGCGACGTCGTAAAAGTGCCTGTGGGAGATGCAGTGCTTGGTCGCGTCGTAAACCCGCTGGGGCATCCGATCGACGGTAAGGGAGCGATTTTGACGGACGAGAGCCGCCCGATCGAGACGCCCGCGCCTGCGATCATTGACAGACAATCGGTCGGTACGCCGCTGCAAACGGGCATTATGGCAATTGATTCGATGATCCCGATAGGCAGGGGACAAAGGGAATTGATCATTGGCGACCGTCAAACGGGAAAAACGGCGATCGCGGTCGATACGATCATCAACCAAAAGGGTAAAAACGTCAAATGCGTTTATGTCGCAATTGCGCAAAAGGCTTCGACGATCGCAGAGATCGTCAACAGATTGGACGAATTCGGCGCGCTCGATTATACGGCGGTCGTTGCCTCTACGGCGAGCGACACTGCGCCGATGCAGTATATTGCGCCGTATGCGGGATGTGCGATCGCAGAGAGCTTTATGAATCGCGGAGAAGATGTGCTGATCGTGTATGACGATCTTTCCAAGCACGCTGTCGCATATCGGACAATGTCGCTTTTGCTGCGCAGGCCGCCGGGGCGCGAGGCATATCCGGGCGATGTATTCTATTTGCATTCACGCCTTTTGGAGCGCGCTGCCAAGCTTTCTGATAAGCTGGGCGGCGGTTCTATGACGGCATTGCCTATTATTGAGACGATGGAGGGCGATATTTCGTCTTATATCCCGACGAACGTGATCTCGATCACTGACGGTCAGATATATCTTGAAACGGAGCTTTTCAATTCAGGACAGAGACCGGCGGTAAACGTTGGGCTTTCCGTATCGCGTGTCGGCGGTTCGGCGCATATCAAGGCAATGCGCAAGGTCGCGGGGCCGCTGCGCTTAGAGCTTGCACAATATCGCGAGCTTGAGGTGTTCTCGCAGTTTGCTTCTGATCTTGATAAGACGACGCAGGATGCGTTGACGAACGGACTCAAGGTCACGCAGGCGTTGATACAGCCGCAATATGCGCCGTATTCTGTAGAAAACCAGGTCATTCTGCGGTGTGTAGCGACCAATAAGCAGCTGATGGATGTTCCGACGGATAAAGTTCGGACGTTCAACAGTGAGTTTCTTGATTTTGTGAATGCGAAATATCCGCAGGTGAAAAGCGGGATCAAGGAGACGGGACAGCTCAGTGAAGAAAGCGAAAAGCTGATACTTGACGCTGCGAAGGAATTCAAACGCGGATTTTTGAAAGAAAAAGAAAAGACGGACGATTTCGCTGTGTCTGCTACGCTGGAAGCGAAAGTGAGTGTGGACGCACAGTGAGAAGTACGGCGGATGTGAAAAACAGCATACAGGCCATTGGCGATACCAGTAAGATCACCAAGGCAATGAAGCTGATCGCTACTTCCAAAATGAAAAAGGCGATTTCGCGCTATGACGCGAACCTGCTTTATTTTAACCGGGTGCGGAGCGCGCTAAAGGATATTCTGGTGCATTCGCATGAGTTGCACCATACCTTTTTGGAAAAGCATCAGCAGGGCAGCCCGGCGTATATCGTCATTGCGGCGGATAAAGGATTGTGTGGTGGCTATAACCACAACATCCTCAATTTTGCGCATGATTTTATGACGGATGGCGATAAGTTTGTGATCACGATCGGACAGGAGGCGCGAGCCTTCTTTGAACGCAAGGGCACGCCCATCGACGTAGAATACTTGCATATTTCGCAGAATCCGACGTTGTATGAAGCACGTAATCTGGCCTCTGATTTGTCAACGCTTTACAAAAGCGACGAGATGAATGAGGTATATTTGATCTACACGCGGTATTTTTCATCCGTTAAACAGGTTCCGACAGCGCTCAAACTGCTTCCTGTAGAGCTTAACGAGTTTGATGATATCGAGACGGAGCTCGATTACGATTGCGAGATGAATTATTACCCATCGCCGCACAAGGTGTTTGACGTGCTTGTGCCGCAATATATCATCGGACTGATTTATGGGGCGCTTATTCAGGCGTTTGCCAGTGAAAACAGTGCGCGCATGATGGCAATGGATGCTTCATCGAAAAATGCGGACGAGATGCTTAGCAAGCTGGAGATCGAAATGAACCGCGCGCGCCAGGCGGCGATCACAATGGAGATCACGGAGATCGTGGGCGCGATGGATGCGTTAACCTAAGAGGAGTTTTGAACATATGTATGATTATAAAATTGTGAGCGAAGGCGAGATCATCAAGATCACCGGGCCGGTCGTCGACGTAAAGTTTGAAGAGAATACAGACCCTTCGATCAATACGATCCTTTATGTTGAAAATGAGGGAGGGACCCCGATCTGGATGGAGGTTGCCTCGCAGATCGGTGATAATGTCGTGCGCTGCATTGCTCTGGAGGCAACGGAAGGGCTTGCCTGCGGCATGAAGGTGGCAAACACCGGCGAGCCGATCAAGATCCCGGTAGGCGACCAGATGTTAGGACGCGTTGTAAACGTTATGGGAAAGGCGATCGACGGCAAAGAGGACATCAAAACCGACGAATACTGGCCGATCTATCGTCCGGCGCCGGACTTTTCTGAGCAGAATCCTGTTTCAGAAATATTTGAAACAGGGCTTAAGGTCATCGATCTGATCTGTCCTTATGCAAAGGGTGGAAAGATCGGTTTGTTTGGCGGCGCGGGTGTTGGTAAGACAGTGCTTATCAACGAACTGATCCATAACATCGCGACGGAAAGCGGCGGTTATTCTGTGTTTACCGGCGTTGGAGAGCGAAGCAGGGAAGGCAACGATCTGATCAACGAGATGGCGGAAAGCGGCGTGCTTGAAAAGACAGCACTTGCGTTCGGGCAGATGAACGAGCCGCCGGGATCGCGTATGCGCGTAGCGATGACAGGGCTTACGATGGCGGAATACCTGCGGGATAAAACAGGCCAAAATGTACTTTTGTTTATCGATAATATTTACCGCTTTATACAGGCGGGCTCGGAGGTTTCGGCGCTTCTCGGACGGATACCCTCCGCAGTCGGTTACCAGCCGACACTGGCAAACGAGTTGGGCGCGCTTGAAGAACGTATCACGTCGACAAAGCATGGGGCGATCACCTCGGTGCAGGCGATTTATGTACCTGCCGACGACCTGACCGACCCTGCACCCGCGACGACATTTTCGCACCTTGATGCGATCACGGTGCTGTCAAGAAGCGTTTCAGAGCTTGGCATTTATCCGGCGGTCGATCCGCTGGAATCTACCTCTCGTATCCTTGACCCGCGTATCGTGGGAGAGGAGCATTATGATGTAGCAAACCGTGTGGTACATACGCTGCAGCGGTATAAGGAGCTGCAGGACATCATTTCCATACTGGGAATGGAGGAGCTGGCGCCGGAGGACAAGATCACGGTCTTTCGTGCAAGAAAAATGCAGAGGTTCTTATCGCAGCCGATGTTTGTGGCGGAGGTCTATACCGGTTTTGCCGGAAAATATGTACCCCTCAAGGACACGATCAGGAGCTTTAAAGCGATCCTCGACGGCGAGGTGGACGATTTGCCGGAGCAGGCGTTCCTTATGGTCGGCGACATCGACGACGTGAAAGAAAAAGCAAAGGGAATGGAATAAAATGGCTGCGGAATTCTTAGTTGAAATTTTAACGCCCGAGCGTTCTTTTTTCTGTGATAACGCACAGTCCATCATTTTCCCGACGGAGGATGGGCAGATGTCTATCCAGAAAGGACACGAATCGGAAGTCGTGACGGTCGTACCGGGCGAGGTGAAAATCAATACCGGAAAGAAGTGGCTGATCTGTTCTGTGGCGGAAGGATTTTTGGAAGTGCGCCCGGATGAGACGATCATGTTCACGCAGGCGGCGGAATGGCCGGAGGAAATCGACGTTAAGCGCGCGGAGCGCGCAAAAGAACGTGCGGAAGAACGGATGCGCCAGAAAATGAGCGCGGAGGAATACCGCCGCAGCAAGATCGCGATGGCGCGCGCGATGGCACGGCTGAGCCTGACAAAGAGAAAAACTACGCTGTAGCAGCGTAAAAAAGACGAGGATAGCTGCCCCGTCTTTTTTATCGAAAAGGGGAGAGAACGGGTATGGGTAGGATCATAATGCTGACCGGTGGGGCGCGCAGCGGCAAAAGTACGTATGCGCAGCAATTTGCTTCCGGATACAAAGATGTGGCATATGTCGCGACGGCGGTCAATACAGACGAGGAAATGCAGGGCAGGATTAAGCGGCATAAGCAGGAGCGCCCGAGCGAATGGACGACGTATGAGGAAGCATACGACCTGACAAAAGTAGTTGGACAAGGAAAACACGACGTTTATCTGATTGATTGCCTGACGGTTTATATCACTAACCTGATCTGGCAGGAGAAAAACGATTGGGACGAACGCGAAGTGCTTTCGGTCAGAGAGCAAAAAACGCTGGAAGAAACGATCGAAAAAAAAGTGCAGGAGCTTTTGGCGGTCTGTGCTGCCAGTGCTGCAGATTTTATTATTGTAACAAATGAAGTGGGAATGGGACTGGTTCCGGAAAATTCTTTGGGGCGGCTGTTCCGCGATATCAGCGGACGGGCAAACAGGATGCTTGCTAAGCAGGCGTACGAAGCCTATTTCGTGGTGAGCGGGATGCTGTTGCTGCTGAAAGGCGGGGCATGAAAAAATTTGGTCTGGCGATCCAGACGATGACGCGACTGCCGCTGAAAAAACAATTTGACGTTACCTGTCAGGATTACGCGGACAGTGTTGCATGGTTTCCTGCAACATCGCTTATGGCGGGGGCGGTAATGCTTGCCGTTTACCAGTTGATTTTGTTGACGGGAATACCGTATTTACCTGCGTTTTTGTGCGTGATGGCAGGAATCATGTTTACAGGCGGACTGCACATCGACGGTTTTGCCGACGTGTGCGACGCTTTCTTTGCCGGAAAAACGAAGGAGCGCACGCTTGAAATACTAAAGGACAGCCGCATGGGGACGTATGGCGTGCTGGGTATCGTTTTTATTGTTGTGGCCAAGACATTCCTGATTGCCGATTTGAACCCTGACAGAGTGTTGTGGGTTTTGTTGGCAACACCGCTGTGCGGCAAGATACCTCTGGTGTTTTGTGCAAAGCTGAGCCGTTACCCGCGCCAGGACGGCATGGCAAAGTGTATCATTGAAAATCTGAAAATCGATACGGCGCTCATTGCGATCATCATTTGTTCGGTCGCGGTTTTCCTGGTTGGTGGCTTTGCGGCAGGTTCGATCGCTGTTGCATGTATGATCGCGATTGGGGCGGTCATGTATTTTATATCTGAAAAGAAGATTGATGGTGCTACAGGGGATGTGCTTGGCGCGTGCAACGAGCTGGGCGAGATCGTGTTCCTTCTGGTGATGGCGGTGATGCTATGAAAACGAAGATCACATTCCTGCGCCATGCGCAGACGGATGCGAATAAGGACGGGAATTTTAACGGCAGTCTTGACCTGCCCCTGAATGAAACGGGGAAACAGCAA
>NZ_JAYFPU010000370.1:0-16942 GCF_034927525.1 Christensenella sp. | reverse complement strand
GATTCCAAGCCCGTGATGCTCATAAGCGTTAGGCGATCATCTCCGCCAATGTCGAGGACTGCGCCGCTATCGTTGATATACTTAATTTTATGCATCGGCTAATCCTGCCTTTCTGAGTGCACGCAATGTCGCCCGTTCGGTTTCACTTGGAGATGGATTGGGGGTGTAGTTGTTGGTTTCGATTTTTACAGAGTTCCCAATGCCTTTTGATGACAATAGAGCCGCCGCTACCGCTCGTCCAATTTCATCGGCCAGGCCACTTCCACCAAATAAGCCACCAGTGATACTCCCGCCACTATTGGCATACGGATTCTCACTTTTCGGGATAATCATTTCGCCAGCATGGGCTTGGATGACCATATCCTGCGGCAGATACCGCGTCCCGACGCTAAATCCAAAGTAGTTCATCGGGTCCACCTGCTCGCCATTAACAAGCACGCTAAAGTGGATGTGGGGTCCAGTGGAATTGCCTGTGCTCCCAACAAGCCCGATGGTCTCACCTGTTCGGACATTTGCCCCAACTGATGTCAGTACCTCGGACATATGGCCATACAATGTCGATAAGCCGTTGCCATGGTCCAGCTTGACCGCATTCCCGTACCCGCCATACCAGCCGGCAATGGATGCCGACCCGGAGCCCGCAGCGTAAACCGGGCTACCGTAAGGTGCCCCGATATCCACACCTTCGTGATAGGTGCTCCCGATGCCTCCGGGCGACTCCCTGTTGCCAAAGTAGTCTGTGATGGCGGTGGTGTCGGACGGCCATTGCAGGCCGCCGGAGCCGATATAGGTTCCGCTCCCCGATGACCCGCCGGACGGAAAGAGTATCTGATTGAGGGTGCCCATTAATCCTGATGCATCAAGGCCAAGCTTATCCCGCAGGAAATCGCCAAATGCTCCAATGCCGGACATGTTGCTGCCCAAAGCCTCAAATAGACCTTTAACCGACAGATTGCTATTGGAAAAGGCATCATAAATAGACCTCGCCCCTTGTTTGGCTAAGCTCATCCAGTTGTCTGGAGTAAACTTCTCCTTAAATCCATCAAGGCACATTTGTGCGGCCCATTTAAAGGATTCTGCCGGAGAGTTAATCCCCAACACCTCGCAAAAGCCGTTCCAGATAGCCGTTGCCGCTTCTTTGATTTTAGCAACGGTTGTCCAAGCGTCCACGCCGGAGTTAAATCCCGACCCGCCTTGGGCGGCGGCGCTCATACCCTGGGCATTAGCATTTATTCCTTCGTTTCCGAGGGCATTTGCAAAACTGACACCGCCACGGGTCCCGGTGAGGCCATAGGCTGAAATCCATGAGGTTAAGCCAACATCACCCTGAGATGCGACAGAATAACCGGTTGTTTCTGCATTTGGCGCTTGATTAAAAAGCCCTGCGTTAAAAAAACCACCTAGACTTGATCCCGTTTGGTTAAATATAGGCCAAAGGCTGGACAGTCCGGTGTTGGCACTGGTACTGACATCTTGGCCCATTGCATTAGCATTTTGCTTTTGACTATTGACACCAGCTAAAAAGTTAGAAATTGCAGCAAGGCCAGTGCCAATCCAATCTTGATTGATCACACCGTTGAAGAAACCCTTAAATGCATCAACGCCAATTCCGTCCATGACTCGTGACGGAGAATTCGAATCTAGCGCATTTCGGATCCCTTTGATGAACTGACCGATTGCGGATTTTCCAAACTCATGCAAAGGCTCAACAGAATTAAAGCCTTCTCGGTAACCCGCATTTGCGTTTTCCCCCTCTGTCTTCGCATTTTTCGACACATCTTCCATGGAAGTCTTAATTGAGTTAATAGCTTCTTGATACGCCTCTGGGCCGCTTTTCCCATCCTGCAAGGCCTGGTTGTATACTTCAACCTGATCTTTAGATAATATTGATGTGTCCGCAACAAAAGTATAGGTATCCGATATGCCATTAACGGACGTTGAATACTCTTGGATGGCCGTCTGACTATCTAACCACTTTTGTTGCAAATCCTGTGTTTGCGCTGAGAGATCACCTTTTTGAGTTTTTAGATTGGCAATTTCATCACCAAGCTTTACATACTTTGGGTCAATCATATCGACAAGCGATGATTGCTGTCCTGCCAATTCGTTATATTCGGATTCTTTTGCATTCAGCTCGTTCTGAATATCGCTTGCCTGTTGTCGAGTTGATGCTAAATTTTGAATGACTGCTGCTTGGTCCTTATAGGTCTGCACAAGCATTTCCTGATTAGCTGCTGTTCTTGCCTGCTCCTGCATATTCGTGATGCTATTGAGCAGTTCATCGTTCGTCTTGCTTAAAACATTCCGCGTTTCATCGTATGCCAAATTCAATCCGGGAACAAGTCCATTCAGCGTCTCGACCATCGCCGCTATTTTTTCTTTTCCGGCAGCGGTATTACCTTCCTGTTCCACCACATTGATCAGGCTATTAGCTAACCCAGTAGCCTGAACGGCACTAACTTCAATGGCCGCAGATTCTTTTTCAAAACTCGCCCTCGCATCCTCGATTGATTGAAGGACAGTCGTATTTGATGCTTTGACTGTGTCCGTTTTTTCCTGGACATCTTTAAGCGCCCCTGCGGCCCGCGCCGCGTTTTCTTTGTGGGCTAAAAAAGCAATGGCAACTGCACCAATGCCAATGGCGACTGGCCCTGCAACCGGCGCAATAGACGCAAGCGATGCCCCAAACCCCGCCGTCGAAGTCCCGGCTGCCGCACTCGCGGTTCCGGCAGTAGTCGTTTTTGTTGCAAATCCTCCAAGCTTAGCAATGAGGTCATCACTACCAAGTTGCTTCGTAATGGCTCCAAGCCCAGTGGATACTTTGCCTACACCACTAATCAGCGGACCGGTGGCCGCAACAACAGCCCCAATCTGCACAACAGCTTTCTTCTGTTCGTCCGTGAGGCTGCCAAACCATTTAACGACGCCGCTCACACTGTCCATAACATCTTCCAGGACAGGCAGCATTTCTCCGCCAAACTCAATGGCGACCTTAACGGCTTGGTTCCATAGGATTTTTAGCTTGGATGCTGTGGTTTCGTATCGGGCAGCCGCTTCTTTTTGCAGAGCCGTGTTGCTTGCAAAGGCCTCCTCGGATACTGACATCGTATTGTTGAGCAGGTCTCCACTGCTTGATAGGCTCAAAATAGCATTGCGCATCCGTACTTCGCTGATTCCCATATCGTCCAGTGTTGCAATGGCAGATTGCCCGGTTCGGTCAGTGTCGTTGAGGCCCGTCACAAAGGCCTTGATAGCTCCCCCGGCATTGGTTTTAAACGCCTGGGTAAATTCATCAGCGCTCATGCCTGCGACAGCCGCAAACTGATTGAGGCTGTCGCCGCCCTGTTCCGTGGCCAGCTGGATCTCAATCATGAGCTTACTCATGGCTGACCCGCCAGCTTCGGCTTCTATTCCGACACTCGACATCGCTGTCGCCAGAGCCATGATGTCTGCTTCTGACATCCCGACTTGGTAACCTGCGGCGGCCAGGTTCTGGCCCATGTTGGTGATTTCCGATTCGGTTGTCGCAAAGTTATTACCAAGGGCAACAATCGATGAGCCCAGATTACTAAATTCATCCTGACTCATTTGGGTGACATTGGCGAATCGGGCCAACGCTGTGGCCGCTTCCTCACTGGTGAGGTTGGTCGCATCCCCCAGCATAACCATGGTTTCGGTAAAGCTTAGGATGCTTTCGGTTTTGATGCCTAACTGACCTGCGGCTTCGGCCACCCCGGCAATCTGCGTCGCCGATTCTGGCATTCGTTCAGACAATGCCAATATTCCGTCCGACAGCTTGGCCAGCTGCTCTTCCGTGCCGTCCACGGTTTTCCGCACCCCGGCAAAGGCATCCTCATAGTCGATGGCTGCCTTGACAGCTGCGGTACCTGCGGCCACAATGGGTAGGCTTAAATGGGTTGTGAGTGTTTTTCCAACACCCTGGGCCACATCTCCAATTTTTGTAAATTTCCCGGATGCGGAATCCATGGAAAGCTGAAATTGCCCGAAGCCGCTCGTCACAAAGTCCAGCTGCTTATTGGTATCGCTCAGAGCGTTTTCCATTTTCACAAGCTCAGCCCGGGCTTTTTCCGTGGTAGCTTTCCATTTGATGGTTTTTTCGTCGGCCTCGCCATATTTCAGTGTGGACTTCGCCAGCATATCGTTGCATTCTCCAACTTTTTTACGCTGGTTCTCCACCTCTTTTGTGAGGATTTTACTCTTCTCCGTCAGGGCCAGTTGGCTTTTTTCTTGCCCCTTAAAACTGGCCGACGACTTATCCAGCTCAAAACGGAGGGAGGCCATTTCGCCATTGATGGATCGGATTTGCTTTCTAAACTCCGCCTCGCCATCAATGCCTATTCTCGGTCCGATATCATATGCCATGGTTCCCTCCCTCCTTAAATGGGTGCATCGGCAAAGGCATCCACGCCTTGCCAATACTCTTTTTTGTGCTGATAGGCTTTCAACTCGATGTAGTGGTACAAATCCATCTCATCGATGGCCTGCATACTCCATCCGTTTTGCATTAATCCCAGATAGAGCTCATTCAAAAAATCAGGCAGGGTTAAGCGCTTGCCGTCCCCGCCTGTTGGTTTTTTTCATCACCCACTTCGTCCTCGTCTCCAGCTTCACTCAGTTTTTTGACGATGCCGGTGATGGCATACTGAGTGGAGGCAAAGACAAATTGGGTTAAATCGATATTTGTATGGTCATACAAATCAGTAAGGGTTAGCCCCGGATACCACCCGCACACAATGGCAAGCTGCGCATCCAATTCTTCTGGAGTAACAACCTCCATATAGTCCTTTTGCACCGCCAGCGCCTCCCGGATAATCCTGGGGCGATTGCGCTCCATCATAATCATTCGTTCTTTTTCCGTTCCCTGATCGACAACAATAACCATTTCTACATTTCCTCCGGTTCTGAAATTTCTGATGCTTCCTGTGGTTTTAAATTTTCAATCGTCTCCGTTCCTCCGACTGGCTGAATCAATGGGATGTCATTGGACAGCAGACACTCGAGACGTTCTTTATTTACTTCACCAGTCCTGGGGTAATGGTCCCCAGGATAGTATTGGTGGTCATTGTCTACCCGGTCTACAAATTGGTGGACGACAATATATTCTTCCATGGCATACTCGCTATACCGCTGGGTTTAACAAAGCGGCTGGCGGTTCAGTAACCGTACTAAGGATTGCAGCTGGTATAGTCCCCTCTTCCTCATCCCACTTGCACGCCTTATTGCCATCACTTCGGTAGACAAATGTCCCCTTTAAGGACGGAGTGGAGAATTTAGCTTTTCCGTCAGAAATCTGCTCGACATCATCGTCTGGTTTTTCAAATTTGCCTTTGTAATACCAGTGGTATTGTTTCTTTCCATTTGACTTTTCAAAACAATACCCGCAAGCTACATCTGGAGGCGTATCCGTTTCCTTTTCCAGCATTGCTCCAGTGGTTTCATCAAAACCATGCCCAGCTAAGAATGCCTGGATTTTCAGGGGAAGCTTATTGATTTCAACCTCAATAGTGGTTTTCCCCGTGGTCGTGCAGGAATCCGTCGGTCTACCGTCTCCGTCCAGAGTCTCGGTATTGGAATCCGTGGACACCTTCACCTTCATGGTTTTAGATACGACCTGCACCGTGTCATATGTTTTTTCGCTTTCATTTGTGAGTTCTGCCACACAGAATCCCTTAACATTAATAAAATGTCCTTCACTCATGTTTTTTCTCCTTTATTTTTTAAATACTTTTGCGGTTTCCGCATCAACAATCTGAGCCATCTTTGCAATGGCCACTTTCTTCTTTCGAGTCACGCACCGGCGCACGAAGGGGAATTTAATCCTGATGCTTGAGCCACTTTCAATGGCCCGGGCTGTGAGTTGATTCGGCACGCCCTTTGGATATTTCTTCGTTGGGATGCTGCCGTATCCGTCAAAACCAAGTTTGGTATTCCAACCGATGGCATCTTCGGCCATTGGTGTAATACCAAAGGATTCTTTCAAATCCTCGACTTGCGTCTTGGTCGCACTTGCAAACTTGTCCCCATTTTTTAGATATCGCCCTTCTTCAATTGGGATTTTGTCCATTTCCGCTTTAATTTCATCGGCAATGACCTCTGCCCCGGCATAGATTGCTTTCTGTGTAATCTCATCCGCTCCGGCAGCGTAGCGATCTAAGGCCAGCTCAAAAGCACTCGATGCATCAAAGGCATATCTCGTTTTACTCGTAAAACTCGCCATATCACACCACCTCCCACACCCATTCATAATGGATATAACCCGTTGATTCCTCTTCCTGGATAGATGTGATGGCAAAAGGAATTTTTGCCTTTATTAAGGCATCCTGGATTTTATCGGCGGTTTCGTCGTATTCATCACGGGTAAAATAATCAATGGTGCCCTGAATGCCTTGCTCCTCTAACTCCCCGTCTCCGTGGATCACTTCGCCCTGATTATCCTCGGCCCACACAATATAGTTGCCCTGTGGGCCGTCGGCATGGTAATGGTAGACTTTCGGACCAATCGGAACCAAGGCATCCCTCACCACTTTAACTTTGCTCAACATCGAAACAATCCTCCAGCTTCCCCAGAGTTAAGTCCATTACCCTTGGTGTTGTGTAGATATTGACATCAAGGGCATTGATACGATATTGCGCACCGTTGATGATTGCTATTTGCTTTGTTGTAATTTGGGGATGCTCCGGCACCCGAACCAGTCGGTCAATTTGCTCCATGGCTTGCATGGCGGTGTAGTGCCGCTTGTATCCGATGGTCCGGTCGGCAAAGCGGAGGCTGACCACCTGGTGAATGCCCCGCTTCGGCCTGTCTCCCAGCTCAGCAATATCATCTACTCTAAATATAGTGACGATCCCGTCTAAAAAGTCCGGAATTTCAGGTGACTTGGATTTCATCCTCGGGCACCTCCATTTCGTCCATTTGCAATGCAATCAATTCGTGGCAGTAATTGTCCATAAAGATATTCAATGCCCCGGAACGTACATATCGGACATAATCAAAAAGGAGCGCCCGCGCGCTCCCCTCAATTGTATAGTCCATAGCTTTCCCGGCGATGCGGTCAATGTAGGCCACGCCTCGCTCGGTAATACCAGCTATCTTTTTGTCACTCTCGACATCCTCCCAAGTGATATCCAGGTAATTCTTCACGGCCACTAACAGGCCCTCTGGTAATGCCATGTTACGGCCTCCTTGCTAAGATTTGGTAACAGTGACGGTATAGGTTTTCGTTTCCGATCCATTGGTCACGGTTATGGTTACGGTATTTTCGCCCTCTGCCCATGTTGCTGCGGCACCACTTACGACATCTACATTACCGACTTTAATGGCGACGGTTGCGTTAGAGTCTGCCGCCGCTGCGGTAATAGTGTTGGTTGCATTGGTGGTTGCCGCTGCATAGGCCAGCGTCGCTGCATCAAAAGCCGGGGTTAAAGTCAGGCTTCCGATAGCTAGGCTGGCCAGTGTGGCATCAGGCGTTGCTACTCCCCCGCTTTGGTGGTCACCGTATTAACTACCTTTACTTCCTTCACGAGAGGTTCAACGCCGGAAATATCAAGGTACTGGAATGCATTGTTATCGTCCGGTTCACCCATTCCATAGAGCTTGATTTTGTAGGTTCTTAAGTCCTCTAAGAATTTGTACTCATCGGAGTATTCCAGTTTTCCGGACTGTTGGGTCCCAATCCCCATGAAATATTTTGATGCGATTCCGATAACAGCCTTGCCTTCTGCCATCTGCACGCTCTGGATGATCTGAGTTGGGAAGGGGAGCACATCATTGGCGTAAGTCCCATCTGGACGTAAAATAGTGGTTGCTGGCATCACTTTTGTTAAATAGTCGGTGGGGTTAACCACAAGAATCACGTTGCTTACAATTCTCGGATTTCCTTTTTCTGTTTTGGCCAAAGCGCTCAGCAATGTGCCATAGCTTACAGGATCAAAAGCAGTTACTTCAGTTGCTGTCTTGACGGGGTATACGCCATCGGTTACAGTTACACCGGTTCCGACCTGTCTGGTCATTCCAATTGGTTCATCTTTCCCGGTTCCGTTGAGAATCGCTTCCTCCAACCCAAAGGCAAGGGCCTCAGCCAAGACAATGCGCACATAACGATCGAGCCATGCCGGGCCTAAATCCAACATGGAATTTGCAACAGGCATCCAGGCCGAAAGTTTTTTCTGGCCCAATTCAACTTTCTTAAATCCACTGGTCAGCTCTTTGGTGATGGTATCCGTCAGCTGCCCCCAGGTGGCCAATTGTTTTGTATTGGTATTTCTGTAAAACTCTACAAGGCCAGAAGTATTCATAAATGAAATGGCATTTAAGAGCTCATGATTTTGTTCTAGGTCTTCAAATACCTGGTCTAAAATGGTCTTCGGCATAACAACCGTTAAATCAGTCAAAGCCTGCATCGGATTAGATGAACGCATTGCCTCAATGGTTGCCTGGTAATAATCTCTTTCCTCGGAGGTTAGCTGACGCACCCCCCGGGTAGCCAGAATTGTAGTATCCTGGGCGTTGAGAACGCCACGTGCTTCATTTAGCACCTGTTCCTGGATGCTATCTGCCCAATCAGTAAAAGCAATTGCAAAAGCCTCTTCATCATCATTGGAGATGGCCTCACGAATGTTGTTCATCACCTGGTTACGGTCCAACGCTTTTAAATCTTTACTCTTCATGTTTATTCTTCCTCCTGCGCCTTTGCGCCAAATAATTTTTTAAGCCGATTTTCTTCTTTCGGCTGGCCGCAATCTTTATATAATCGGTCAATGGTCTTCGCAACCATCGACTCAATCTCTTCGTCGGAGATTTTTAAATTAAATTCAGCCACTCTTTCCGGCACAAAAGTGTCGCCAAGAAGCTTTTCCATGACCTGCTTTCTGACGCATTGACTAGGTGCGTCGGGATCCTCGTCCGCGTAAACGCCTGTGGCAAATCCCATACTGCAAGCATCCTCAGACGTTATCCACGTTTCATTATCCAGAAGCTCCTGCAACTCATCTGCTCCGATGGATATCTTGTCGAGATACGCCTTAGCGGATGCACTGCCAATCACCTCTAGGTCCTCCGCCTGCTTCTTAAAATCGTTGGCATTGCCGCTCGCCCTGGTCCATGGATTATGAATCATGAGCAAGCTGGCATCCGCCATAATACGCTCATCCCCTGCCATAAAGATGACACTGGCGATACTACACGCAAAGCCATCGCAATAAGTGGTGACTTTAGCCGGATGTTGTCTTAGAGCATTGTAAATGGCTAAACCCTCCGCCACCTCGCCACCGTAGCTATTCAGATGGACGTTGATACTTTCAGCATCAATCGCTCCGAGTTGTTTAGATAGGTTGTATGCTGATACATCACTTTCCAACCATGGCCATGAAGTAATGTCCCCATAAATTGTTAAATCTGCGGTACCACCGGTCTGAGTTAGTTCAAAATATTTTTTATTCTTCAAGCTGTTTTCCTCCTTCCGTGCCCATGGCCTCCAATAAATCAGAAACCGTGGCATAATTTTTTGTCATAAAGTGTTGGTTCGCCCAATCTTCATCGATTGGCATTTCCCCAACAAATTTACGGATATCATTCACGCAGAATGCACCGCTGGCAATGAGCTTGTCAATGGAAACCGCCACATCGAGTAAGTCAATGTGCTTAATTCCCTTTGTGTCAATTTTTAAATAGGCGCCTTTTCGAAAGCCCTCATAGCCATAACGCTTTCGGGTTATTTCCTCCTGTAGCATATCGCACAGCGGGTCAACGCAAAATGTCAGGAAGTGTTCCATGGCCTGCTCCGTCCCCTCTACCTTGCCATTAAGCAGTGCTGGCGGGATGGAGAATGCCCTAGCTGTAAAATCACTCACATCATCAATCATGGCCCGGATATCCCGAGTACCTTCATTGCTATATGTTTTTTGGCTGATATCCGAATAGGTATAGCCCATCGGGATTCCAACAACTGCATTTTCAGCATTATAAAATTTTTCGAACTGCCTCGTGATGTTCTGTTGAAATTTCTTTGCTTTTTCGGGATCTCCGCCAAGGATGCTATCTGTATTCAATACACCATGGCTTCCGCGGCTTCTTTTGTAAAACCCCATGGAATAGTCGATTAAGTGACCAAAGGCAGCGGATAATCCATCGGTAACTTGTTTCATGTCTTTTGATGAGAGTTTAAAGAAAAGTACCTCCGACTGACTAAAGCTTCTGTCGAAAGTGAAATCACCAACCGTCACGCCGCTGAAGATATCGTCATAAAGGGCATACTCTTTGCGACTGTAACTGTCTGCTACCAATAACTGGCCATTAATGTCCACTACCAAGGCCTCATTGTGTACATACAGCCGCACAATCCATTTTTGAACGAATTCCGATGAACCTTGATTCAAATTTGGCGAATAGTTCCAAAGGTAATATTCCTCGCCTTTGGTTTCCGCATTATTCACGTATGTTTTAAATTCACACTTTGATACCGCCCCCGCAACAATGTTGACACAAGAATAAAACGCCAAGTCTCGCACATAAGCGTCAGACAAGGCCTTCCACCATTCTTTTTCATCTGTTGTCCCGGGGACATCAACAAGCCCAACCGCTGATTCTATTCCAAATGTTTTCTTGAACCATTCCGTTATACTGTTCAACCACAATCACCCCCTTTCAAAATGTGAACACTTCAAATTCAGGCGTGCCCATCACGCTGCCAGACCTCAGTAGATCTTCAATTGTCATACTAGCCACCATTGCCATAAACGGGTCCGTCTTCCTGGCATGGGCCTCGATTTTGGCGTAGGTATAATTTCCGGTATCATTCCCAGCTAATGCCTTCACCTTACTTGACGACGGGATAAGCTTCGTGTTATTGGTTGCCCACCGCAGTACCGGGTTGTCCCCCCAATTAAAAAAGTGATTGGCAAAACAGCTGTCAATCACTGTGGTGGCTTTTATGATATCCGTTGGTCGTACCAAATGGACATTCTTATAATCCTTAGCATCAAATCCAATCTTCAGAAGACTCGCTGAGAATAATGCATATCGAAAGTTATCCAGGGCAATTCCCAGGATGTTATATTTCTCTCCCATTTCTGCAATATGCTGGCACAAGAGATCCGGGTGGATTTCAACATCATCCACCACGGTAATTAAATCATCTTCGTTCCACTGCTTCCAGGGGCATTTCATCCGCTGCAAATCGCCACTTTGAGCGCACAGCCAAGAATGATTTAAATCAAAGCGTTCATCGCCATTTCGAAAATGAAAATTGACGCTGGCAAAGTCGGTTACTTTGGCATAGTCGATTCCAACCACACAGGACCACCCCGACATTTCGGGGAGTTCCCTTTTTGTTGCTTCGATATTTTCCCACTTCGTAACGACAATTTCAGACTTACTTTGAGGCAAGTTCATTCGCTTTGTCATGAATGCCGGCAACCGATGGGGAGCCCGCTTCCACTCTTCGTATTCTTTACGGGTCTCCTCCATGAGACTTGGCAGGTACGGCAAAGAGGGATTAGCCATTTGCCAGTTCTGTGGGTCATGCACCTCGTCTTTGTTGTTGAGCTTGCAGATGAAAGGCAATAGGCCATTGTCCGGTTCTCCCCCTCTAAGGATTCCCTCGCTAGTGGCGATTAAATCATCCAGAGGACCATCCCGGACATCCCCGTTGGTGGTGTAATATGTTCGCCTGGGGTGTGGCTTTTTCCCAAGGCCGGTGGTAAAGACGTTAATATTGTCGTAATTTTCGTATTGATGGATCTCGTTAAATATCACCACACCAGACCGCAGGCCATCCTTGCCCCTAGGGCTATTGGTGCGTCCCTTAATCTGCGCATTGGTTTTTAAGCTCACGGCAGCCACTCGATTCCAACGCCAGAAGCGCTTCATCTTCTTAGTGTTATCTGGGCGTTCAAACACTTCCCAAATATCCTGAAATGGCCGCATGGCCTGCTCTTCGTTGTTTGCGCAGATGTCAACATCGTAATTCTGGATTCCACAATACGGGCTGGTAACAGCCATTGACTCCACGGCGATAGTTCCGTCTTTTCCTGCGCCCCTGGCGATAAGGGCCAGGGCATCCGGCCACCTCGGCATTCCGTCAGATTTCCTAAACGTACAGAGATGCAAACCAAGGAAAAACTCTTGCCACTCAAAAATGCGCTCATACGGAAAGTATTTTGATAACCCCAGATAATTGTTTAATTGTTCATCATCGGTATAAATATCCTCAGTTTCAAAACATTTTCTAACATACTCGACAAGGAGATGCTGCTCTTCACAGGCTCGGATTGTGCCGTCCTCAACCATTTCGATGTATCTTAGGATATAGGGGTTAATATTAGAGCTCATCATCCATCCCCATTTCTTCCCGGGATGCCTTAATTCCAAGTTCGGAAAGGAGCTTCAGCATTTGAGCGTTCACCTTAACCAGCATATCCACTGATTCATTTTTCTTCTGGTTCTCAGTGCCATTATTCGAAATATAGACAACCTTCACACCATTTTTTCGAATATCCGCAACCAGCTTTTTCTTTGTTTCCCACATAGCTAAATAATCATCCACAAGGTCGATGAAGCATTTTTCCCTGGTCCCATTTTTTTCAAGCTGCAAAAGCATATCTTTTTTCATTTCTTTTTTTTCCATTAGCCTTCCCTCTTTTCCCGCACGTGAAGAGCGATTTTCTTCTCTTGGCTATAACCCTTCCGAGTTACGCCCCATCGGATTAATTTGTACTTTTTTTTGACCAGGGGTGTCCCCTCAATCTATATCTGGAGGAAGGAATAGGAGTCGAACCCACTCACGACAAAGTCGTGCCTCTGGTTAGCAACTAGGCCCGTTACCGTTCCGGCATCCCTCCAATCCCTACCATCGCTCAGTCGTTAACGGTTTTATAATCTCCCTCATCCTCTCAGGATGGCAGACCGTCTCATGACACTCTCGGCACACACTGATAAGTTGTCGTTGCGTGATGCCATTGGTATCCTCGTAGGTCTTATCAAGCTTAAGATCTGGACGGTCTCGCAGGTGGTTGACGTGATGCACAATCACCGCCTTGGTATATCGTCCCTTGGCTTTGCAGATCTGGCACTCGCCCTTGTCAGTGCGCAATATCTCTTTGCGTGTCCTACGCCAATCCGGCGAGTTATAAAATTCTTTTGTCTGTTCATCTGTCAGCATTGCGCACCTCCTTTCAGGCATTAAAAAACCACCGGAATAACCGATGGTAAAAAAAAACAAAAGCTATCAACAAAAGAAATCATCGAGTTGATATTAGAAGCAATTACCGCAATCGCCGCTCTAATAGCCGCTTTCAAATCTTAGCTGATAGCCATTGATACAAGGAGAGGTGAAAGCCTCTCTTCGTATCCTTATTCTACCACATTGGCTTAAAACTTACAATGAAATCCAATCAAGTTGCCACGCTCTTTCTGGCTGCCAATCTTGCCGTAGCTATTGCGATGCATTGGCATCCCGTCAATAAAGTCCTTGTTATAATCAATGCTTTGATTGTAATTGCTACAATCGTATCACGTGTTCACAGCAAAGGAAAATAACCATGAATCTCAAACAAATCCGCAATGCCCAGGGCCTGTCCGTGCAAAAGCTGGCAGACCGCACTGGGCTGCACCGTCGCACCCTCCAAGATATCGAGAAGCGGGACGATTGCCTGGTATCAAACGCCATCCTTCTGGCCGATGCCCTTGGCGTTACCATGGATGAACTGTGCCGATCTAAAAACGATGAAGCCGTGGAGTAATCCGCGGCTTTTTTATTGCATTAAAAAAGCGCCGGGTTGGCGGCGCTTGAATCAAATTTGTTATTGTGCAATTCCAAGATAGTCAATGAGGGCATCCTGCAACACCTGAGAAAAATTGATATTTCTCTCCTGCGCCCGGGTTGCCAGCCATGCCGGAATTGTAAGATTTTTCTTCACTGTTTTTTTACCATGTTTTCTAGCGTAGTCTGCAATATCCAATACAAGATACTGCTTAAAGCCGCCATCTTCATCAACGGTGATATCTTTTAGATTACTTGCTTCCGGAACATCGTTACCATCCTCAAGTTCTCCTAAGATCCAGCCACTGGCGGCATCCTGCGCCATTTCGATGGCTTCTGGTAAGGACTCACCTTCTGATACGCACCCCGGAAGATCCGGGATTTCGACGGTAAAGCCGTTACCTCCTTCCCATGGGTAAAAAACAGCAGGGTACACTGATTTATTAGCCATTATGATTCCTCCTTGTTTTGTTTTTATTTTATGGAATGACATACTCGAATAAGAGTTGCAGTTGGGGCTATTTAAGCCCCGCCTGCTTTTTAATACTCTTCAGCGTACGAGGATCGATATCATCGTGCTTTGGTATTGGAGCGGTTACTTTCCCAGGTTTTATTGGATGCTTATAATGATGGTGGGAACCTTTTGTTGCACAATGTACCCAGCCATCCGCTTCCAACATTTTTATCGCCTCTTTAAGCTTCAAGCTGTCACTCCTTTCTTAATTTGTATCTATATTATACGCCTTATGCGTATATATGTCAATTGTTTTATGCGTATTATACGCACTGATTAAGAAAGGGGCGTCTTATTGCAGTAGGACGCCCGATGGCCGATAGGTATAGGAGATACACATTTACACATTCCTCAGATTACATCATATCATTATTTCTCCGAACAAAACGAACAAGTCTGTTCCCCTTCAAGAAATCGGTTATGGAGCATCCTCACCCCATCCGCAGTATTCCCCCCACCAATATTCGCAGCCACCTGATTCCAGGTAAATCCATTCACGTACCGGTAAGTGAGAATCTGCCGAATTAAGCTATCTCCAACGCTCTCAATATATCGATTCAAGCGATTCAGTTCATACCAGCACTTCTGGATGCTTAGCTCGATTAAGGCCTTTAAATCAGCCATCTCGGCTGCACAGTTCCCAACTTTATCAGAACATCCGGCACCATGTGGCATTCCTGTAATCTCTCCGGTCGTGTCATTCGTTGATAAATCTTCGAGTTCCTTCAGCCTTTTCTTATACTGTTCGATTTCCCGGTTAAGCCAATAAAGCTGGGATAACTCTTTTTTCGTCATTGACACCTCCACGATGTACACGCCTCATTATCATCCAACACCTCAAACCCATCCGCTATCCGGTTGCTATACGGGATCCGCATACAGCGGCCATCCACATGATGGCCACACGTCCCGCAGCGCTTATCTGGTTTGGTAATCCCCTCAGCAAGCTTGTAGGCCTCCAGGTCCTCAATCTTGATAACGTCCATACGCCACCCACACAATCCAGGCAATCACAATGGCCACACCAAGCAGTACCCACAGCATCTGCGGCCATCCAAACGCCAGGGCGATGGCAAGACCACACCCGGCGCCGAGACCGATCAGTGCCGTGGCCAAACCAATGACCAGGCAAAACAGGATCGTCTTAACCTTGTTCATGCGCCACCTCCGAGTGATCTATTTCCCACTGCTCTACCCGCTCAACATACCGTTCCGGCTCCTGGCCTACAAGTCTTGGCATTGCACACCCTTGGTCATAACCTAGAAAGTATATAAGGGGACAATCCCCTTGGCACATATCACCATATTTATACATCTTGCACGCCCGATTTGTTGCTTTCCAAAATTTTACAGCATCCACTATTGGACCTCCAATCTCATCCGCAGTTCCCCATCCTGGTACACTAACTCCCATGGCCAGGGGACCACATACACCGTGCTCCTAGTCTCCACCGTTGGCCGATCTCCCGAATATGCCCACACGGCCGCCGCTCCAAAAACCAGCAGCAGCATGGCCACGATGATGGCCATGCGCTTTGATTGATTTGTCATTGTATCTCTCCTATCTCCAGCTCCAATCATCCCTGCCGTCATCCAGCGGCATGTCGGTCATCCGTTGCTGGCTATATCCTGCCCCGGTGTCAAACCCCTGGGCCTGCTGCGGGGATGCGGTGTACTGCGCCTGCTGGGCCTGTACTGCTTGCCCGGCATCCCGCTGCGTTTGTGCAGCGTTTCCGCTATTTCCGCTGCTGATAAAGTCAAATTCCTCTAAGACGACTTCCGTCACATAACGTTTGGTTCCATCTTTGGCATCATAGGACCGGGATTGCAATCTCCCGGCGATGGCGATCTGCCGTCCTTTGGCCAAATACTGCTCAATCACCTCCGCTTGTCTTCCCCAGGCCGTCACCGTGAAGAAATCCGCCGTCGGCTGCCCCTCCTGTTTATATCGGCGATCTACGGCAATTGGAAAGCTGCATACTGACTTTCCGGTTCCAGTTGTTCGCAGTTCTGGGTCCTTGGCCAACCGTCCCACCAGCTGCACCTTATTCATCTATTCCTCCTCCTGCCTCTATGGCTATGGCCAATACCGTACAATCACATGTACCCCGGGGCTCTCCATGGTGGTATATCGCTTTTTAACCGTAATCTCTACAACCTGCTTATCGTCCTTAAATGCCACTTCATTGATGGCATCCAGCACTGCCTTGCAGATATTATCCCCGTCTGGCGTCTTTGCCGGGAAGCTCTTTCCCTCCAGCATAAAAGCCCTTGCCTTTTTCGTGGTAGATTTTGGGATCCGGTAGTAAGCCCACACCTCTAACTCTACCGGCCCCAGAAATCCCGCCTTCCGGGTTGGGCATTGCTTTTTCGCAAGCTTCTCTTATTTTCTTCTCGTAGGCCAGCGTATTCTTTGGCGTGTATGGCCGCCCGAATCTGTTTGCCCTGGGCCGCTCTTTTCCCTTCGGGTCCCCCTCTACCCAAAATTCAATGGTCCGCATAGCTTCAGGTTTTTCTTGGCCAATACACTGCATGGCCGCTTCTGGTGTCATCATCAAATCCCAACCCTTCTTTTGATTTCCTGGTATTTCATTTCAAAATCCATTCGTTTCTTCGGCGTGCAGATTTCAAATTGTTTCAGGCTATATTT
>NZ_JAYFPU010000222.1:0-10229 GCF_034927525.1 Christensenella sp. | reverse complement strand
CGTCCTCATCGACGGGGTCACTTATAATTCCTGTATCTATCTGGCCATCTGGGCCGATGGCAAGCGGATTACCACCGTGGAGGGTCTCCTTGGCCCCAATGGTGAGCTAACCGATATCCAGCAGGCCTTTATCGATGAGGCCGCCGTCCAATGCGGCTTCTGTACCCCCGGCTTTTTACTCACCTCCCTGGAGATTTTAGATAGCGGCATCGAATACACCGATGATCAGCTGCGTAAACTCCTCTCGGGACATCTCTGTCGGTGTACCGGCTATGAAAATGTGCTTCGGGCGGTTAAAAAGACCATGCTGGCACGGCTGGGGAAGTGTTAGCTTCAACAAAAAACAATAATTTTTTATAACTGAAATGGACCCAAAGCCAAATGCTTTTATCGGCTTAGGGTCCATTTTATGGTAAAATAAAATATTATATCAACAGGAGGAATAATCTCATTCGCAAAGCACTCATTTATGGAATCGCAGGTTCCCTTTTTTTCGCCTTTACCTTTGTTTTTAATCGCAGTATGAACCTGGCCGGGGGATACTGGCTGTGGAGCGCCGTCCTACGCTACGTCTACACCCTGCCCATTCTTTTTTTAATTCTCTGGAAACAGGGTGGCCTCTCCCCCGTGTGGGCGGCCATTAAAAAAAAGCCAGGGTCCTGGCTTTTGTGGAGCACCGTGGGCTTTGGGCTCTTTTATCTGCCCCTCACCCTGGCGTCGGTCTACGGGGCCTCCTGGTTTGTGGCGGCCAGCTGGCAGCTCACCATTGTCTGTGGGGTACTGCTGACACCCCTTTTCGGTAAGCGCATCCCGGGAATACAGCTGGCTTGCTCGGGGGTCATCCTCCTGGGGGTTTTTCTCCTGCAATGGGAGCACCTGGCCACCACCAGCCTGTCCGACGTACTCCTGGCCCTGGTTTGCATTGTCCTGGCCGCTTTTGCCTATCCCCTGGGGAACCGAAAGATGATGGTAATCTCCACCGCGGAGCACCTCACTACCCTGGGCCGGGTTTTCGGAATGACCCTGTGCAGTATGCCCTTCTGGCTTTTGGCCGGGGGCTATGCCGCAGTGGCCGCCGGGCTGCCTTCGGCCAGCCAACAATTCCAGTCCTTTATCGTGGCCCTGTTTTCCGGCATCGTCGCCACCCTGCTCTTTTTCAAGGCCACGGATTTAGTGAAGGACAATCACCGCCAGCTGGCGGTGATCGAGGCCACCCAATCCGGGGAGGTGGTGTTCACCCTTTTAGGAGGTGTCCTGTGGCTGGGGGATCCCCTGCCGTCCCCCACGGGCTTTCTGGGTCTGGCCATTATAATCGGGGGTATGATTGCCAGTAGTCTCACGGCTAAATCGGATTAAAATCTTGTTTGAAAAAAGCGAAAGGACGCTAAACGTAATGAACGAGATATTTTTAGTTGAAGATGATCAGGAAATTGCCAAGCATTTAACCGTGCTCCTAGGTACCGAAGGCTTTTCCGTCATCCACGCCGCCACTCGAAAAGAGGCGGTACTATTCGTAGAGAAAAGGTCATTTGATTTAGCCCTGGTGGATATTTCTCTGCCCGACGGCTCTGGCTTTGCCCTTTACACCGCCATTAAGGCCGCACGAGATGTCCCTGTAATTTTTCTGACGGCCTCCGATGATGAGGCCAGCGTAGTTACTGGACTGAACATGGGTGCCGATGACTATATCACTAAGCCCTTTCGCCCCCGGGAGCTCATGGCCCGAATCCGGGCAGCCCTGCGCAAAAGTGGGCAGACCCCCGGAGCCTTTAAAATCCGTAACCTTCAAGTGGACACAGCAAAGGGTGTCGTCCAGCGGGATGGCCAGGAGGTTTTCCTTTCGGCCCTGGAATACCGCCTGTTACTGGTCTTTATCAATGCCCCCACCAGTATCATTACCCGGGACCGACTCTTAGACGAAGTGTGGGATGCCGCCGGGGAATTTGTCAACGATAATACCCTCACCGTCTATATTAAGCGGCTCCGGGAAAAGATTGAGGCCAACCCCAGTGAACCGCAAATCATCGTCACTGTTCGGGGCATGGGATATCGACTGGGGAATGGCCATGCTTCGAAATAAAGAAATTCGACGCCTCACCCTGGTCTTTGCAGCCATCACTGCCGGGGCACTGGGAGCAGGCTTTGCACTTACCCCCCTGGCTGGCCTTTTAATCCTTATCTTTGCCATCGCTTTAGGGGTGGCCTTTGGATGCTTTACCCATACCCGATACCGCCGTCTGGCGGAGTTAGCCGACCAGATTGACGGGGTCCTCCATTACGATGACCCCCTAGTGCTAACTGAAATGGAAGAGGGAGAGCTATCCATCCTGAAATGCGAAATCGCCAAAATGACCCAGCGCATTCATGAGCAAAACGATGCCCTCCAAAAAGAGAAGTCCCATTTGGCCGAATCCCTGGCGGATATCGCCCATCAGCTCCGTACGCCCCTCACCTCTGCCACCCTTATTCTATCCCTTCTAAAGCAAGACCCCGAGGCCCCAAGGCGACGGGCGCTCCTCCGGGAAAGCGAAGCCCTTTTTGCCCAAATGGACTTTCTGATTACGAGCCTCCTGAAGCTCTCCCGGTTAGAGGCCGGCATCGTTCCCTTCCAAAATCAGCCCACGGACCTCTCAGACCTCATCCACACCGCCCTTCAGCCCCTTCGTATTCCCATGGAACTTCACGACATTACTCTAAAGCTCCATATTCCCCAGGGAGCCCAGCTCCAAGGGGATGCTGCCTGGTTGTCTGAGGCCCTGGAGAATCTCCTTAAAAATGGCATCACCAGCGCTGGTGACCACGGCACCCTGACCATTATCGGTGAGGATACGCCATTATTCACCCGCATCACCATTCATGACAGTGGCCCTGGTTTTAAACCCGAGGAAATCCCCCATTTATTTGATCGCTTTTATCAAGGGGAAGCCGCCAGTGCTACAGGCTACGGCATTGGCCTGGCCTTGTGCTACAGCATCATCACCCGTCAGGGTGGACGCATTATTGCCAAAAACCATCCCCGGGGAGGTGCCCTTTTTATTCTCCATTTTCCGAAACCAGCCCCCTTAAGTGACGAATCTCTCACCGGAGTGTCACCGGGGTGTCAGTCAACTCCGTTATAATGGGGGTAACCTATAAAGGAGACCATCAAATATGGCATTTTTAGAAATTGAAAATCTCTGTAAGGTCTACGGCCCCAAAGAAAACCAAGTCACTGCCCTGGACCATATTTCCCTCACCCTTGAAAAGGGAGAATTCACCGCGATCATCGGGTCCTCGGGCTCCGGAAAATCCACCCTGCTCCACGCTATCGCCGGGGTGGATCCTCCCAGCAGCGGCAGAATCCTCCTCAATGGACAGGATGTCTACGCTGCCAATAACGAGGCCCTGGCTATTTTCCGCAGGCGACAGGTGGGGCTGATTTACCAATTCCACAATTTGATTCCCACTCTGACGGTGGTGGAAAACATCACCCTGCCCATCCTGATGGATAAACGCCCCGTCAATGCAAAACGCCTTTGCGACCTATTGACTCTTCTGGGGCTCACTGACCGAAAAAACCATTTGCCCAATCAGCTTTCCGGAGGCCAGCAGCAGCGGGTAGCCATTGGCCGGGCTCTGATGAATGCCCCGGCGGTTATGCTGGCCGACGAGCCCACGGGCAGTCTGGACAGTCAAAACGGACAGGAAATCATCCGCCTCCTCAAGGAAAGTCACAAGCGTTACCATCAGACCCTCATCATCGTTACCCATGATGAAAACATCGCCCTCCAGGCCGACCGGATTATTACCATCTCCGATGGCCGGGTGGTCCGGGATGAAGGTCGGGTGAAACATCCATGAGAATTTTTAACCATATTGCCCTCCAGGGGCTTAAGAAAAACCGAACCCAAACCCTGGTCACCATTATCGGCGTGATTCTATCGGCGGCCATGATGACCGCTGTGGCCACCTTCGGCACCTCACTTCTTCATTTTTTAATCCAGGGCTCCATGGCAAAATGTGGGGACTGGCAAGTCGCCTTCTTTGATGCTGACACAGCCTTTATCCAGGCCCAGGCCGAGGATCAGGCGGTATCCAGTATCGCTGCCTTTGAGGATATGGGCTATGCCCGCCTCGACGATGTTAAAACGCCAGAAAAACCCTATCTCTTTATCGCTGGCTTTGGAGAGAAAACCCAGGAGACCCTGCCCATTAGCCTGATCTCTGGCCGTCTGCCTGAAAACAGTACCGAGATTCTCATCCCCTCCCATCTGGCCCTTAAGAGCGGGGTTAAGCTTTCCCCAGGGGAAACCCTGACCCTCACCCTGGGCACTCGAAGTGCCGGAGGACACTCCCTTAGCCAGCACACCCCTTATACCGATGGGGAGACCCTTGTCCCCCGGGAAGAAAAAATCTATACTGTTGTGGGGACCTACGAACGGCCAGGATTCGAAGAACATTCTGCCCCAGGCTACACGGTGATTACCCAGGCCGATTCTGCCAGCACGACTACCCCGGCAACCCTCTACGTCACTCTAAAAAATCCCCGGGATCTTCATGCCTATCTCAGTGAGTTCCATGGAACGCCATATCTCCTCAATGAGGATGTCCTGCGGTTTATGGGGCTTTCCGACAATGGACTCTTTAATACCCTGCTGTACACCACCGGGGGAATCCTCATTGCCATTATCATGGTGGGCTCCATTTTTCTGATTTATAACGCCTTTAGTATTGCCTTAAATGAACGGACCCATCAATTCGGTATCCTGCTATCGGCGGGTGCCACCGAGAAACAGCTGCGCTATTCCGTCATTTTTGAGGGGCTGTGTATCGGGGGCATCGGCATCCCCCTGGGCATCCTGACGGGAATCGGCAGCATTGCCCTCCTGCTCCCGGTGGTATCCCAAAATTTCAGTATCATCACCACCAGCAGCACGCCCTTGACCCTGTGGATATCCGCTCCAGCCCTTGGAGGGGCAGCGGCTGTCAGCCTGATGACCATTTTAATTTCAGCCTATCTTCCCGCCAGACGGGCTGCCCACGTTCCGGTGATGGACTGCATCCGCCAAACCCAGGCCATTAAAATCGACCCCTCCGCCATTAAAACCCATCCCTTCACCGAGCATCTTCTGGGCCTGGAGGGAACCCTGGCCCTGAAGAATTTTAAACGCAATCAAAAACGCTATCGCAGCGTGGTACTCTCCCTGACCTTGAGCGTCGTACTTTTTGTGGCCGGAAGCGCCTTTGGCACTACCCTGAAACAGCTCGCCAAGACGTACACCATGGCAATGGATGGGGATATTATTTTCTCCACCGGGGATATGGGGGAGGCTGCCTTCCTCAATCTGAGCAACTCCCTTAAAACCGCCCCGGGGGTTTATCGAAGTGCCCTGCAGGCCGATGCCACCTACCCGGCCATGACCACCGATTTACCTGCCAATTTTGTAAACACCTATCGGGCTGCAGTGGGGGACCCCAGCACTGGAGAAGCCTTGTCCTTTCCCATGGAAGTCCAGTTTATTGCCGATGATATTTATACCGACTTTATTAAGAGCCAGGGACTTCCGCTCTCAGAATATACCGGCCCTGGCGCAAAGGGACTGGTCCTCGCCATGAATAGCCAAGAGCATCGCACCTATTTTACAGGCAGTACCATAACCTTCACCCTAGCCTCTGCCGCTGGGGATACCCAGCAGACCCTGGGGGCCACCGTTGTGGATTCCTATCCCCTGGACCCCCTGGCCCGGGATACCTCACAGGCTGGACCGACCTATACCTTTATGATGGTGTTACCCTGGCAGCTGAAGGCGCCCTTGGACACATTGGGTGTGCCGGCCCGATATGGCCTGACCCTTTGGTCTGAACGGCCAGCGGAGTCCATGACCCAAATCCAGTCGATGATTACCGAAACCGGACTGACCACAGACTACACCCTAGTCAATTTATCCACCATTGTGGATCTCTTCCGTAATGTCACCTTTGTGGTGGATGTCTTCACCGGGGTTTTCATCATCATGATTTCCCTCATCGCTGTGGCCAATGTGTTTAATACCATCTCCACCAATATCCGGCTGCGTCGACAAGAGCTGGCAATGCTGCGCTCCATGGGGATGTCTGAGGGTGGTTTTAACCGAATGATGACCTTTGAGTGCTTCTTTTATGGCCTGCGCACGCTTTTGTTTAGTATCCCCATTGCAGGATTGCTGGCCTGGCTGATCCACAAGGGCCTTTTAGCCCAGGAACAATTAGATGGTATCGCCTTTGTGTTCCCCTGGGCCAGCCTGACCATTAGTATTCTCGGTGTCTTTGCCATTGTGCTCATCACCATGGTTTACGCCACCCGTAAAATAAAAAAAGAGAACATCATCGATGCCCTCCGGGATGAACTAACCTGACGGGTATGGGGGTCCCTCGTTCTCCCCAATGGGGTTCCCCCTGCTTCATTTTTACTTCTCCTTCACACGCTTTCCGGTCATCTGCCTGATATCCAGGGCAATGAATCCCATTCGGTGGATATCCCGGGTGATTTCCATCTCGACCTCTTCCGGGGTTGGATAGTATTTTAAGGCCAGCTGCCGAACCTTTTCCTCAATAACCGCCGAATCCTCTACCAGGGCGGCCTGGCCCATGACAATGACACTTCGTACATGCCAAGCCCAATCATCTGCCTCTTTCAATCCTTTGTCCCAGGTGGTAAAGCAGACCTTGCTGCAGCTTTTAATGGCATCCAGCTTATGGCCGACCTTGGCACAGTGGAAGTAGATCCGGTTCTCCGCCTCGTCGTAATAAAAATTCATGGGGACACCGTAGGGATAGCCATCATCCCCGATAACCGACAGGACCCCCCGGGGCTCCGCCCCTAGAATTTCCTTGCATTCTCCCTGGGAAAGGGCCTGCTTAAACCGCCGCATTGCTCTGGACATGATGGACCTCCAATTTTTGTACTTTCATTTTCGCTTTCCTCGATTCTACTGAAATTCTTTACGCAGAATTTCAAGGTAAATGGAGGAATGAGGCGTTTTGTTGCGGTCTGACCCCCATGTTTTGGGTTTGTGTCTATCAATCCTTTATTTCCGTGCTTCCAAAAATAGAACGGTTTCCCACGTCTTCGTCCGGATTTCGGTAAAACCGGCTTTTTCAAAGAAAGTGCTGAGTTCCTTAGGACTGTAGACCCGGACGTCACCGGTATGGGTCCAGGGAAAAACCATTCGATTGGCAATCCACCGCACCATGGGCTTAAAGGATGGCTCCGCCAGATAGACCGCTCCGCCCTTTTTTAGGGCCCGCATACATTCTGCCGCAAATTCCCAGGGGTCTTCAAAGTGATGAAAGGCGCAGGATACCGTTATGGCATCGAGGCTCTCTGTTTTAAAATCCAGGGGGACGCTGGGCTGTACCCGAAAGGTTCCCTCGGGATATCGCTGCTTTGCTGCTACAATCATATTTTTAGATATATCAATGCCAAAGGCCTCTACATCGGCCTTTTCAGCCAATGCCGCAAGCAAGGTTCCATTGCCACAGGCCACATCTAAAATACGGTCTCCATCCTCTAATTCGACATTTTGAATGAGGACTGCCTTATGAGCTTTGGTATACTCACCCTCTGGGGATGTGTCGTAGCCCCGCGCCATTTTGTTATAGACTTCCTTTGACTGTTGGGTCTTTTTTCCCATGGCGGTACTCCTTACGTTAACTTTGCTCATATTCATTCCTCCATTATACTTTCTCGTCCCTTAGTGTAGCCCATCACCCCTTATTTTGCAACGCAAATAAACACGTTGCAGAATACGACGCAAGCGCAACGTATTTTTGTGATGCGTTCTTATGGATTTTGGACAGATTTGTGATAGGATAGAGGTAGATTAATAGGGGATTTGGCAGACGACTTATGGGCATCATCTGAGGTCAGGAAGGGGAAATCAAAATGAAAATCGCATTTTTTGTATCCCAGCGTATGGACATACCAACCCAACGTTGGAAGTTGTAAAGGAACTGGTGCAGCGTGGCAATGACGTTCGATACTATTCCTACGCTATGATGAAAGAAAGAATTGAAGCAACCGGTTCAGAATTCATATCCTGTGACCAGTATGACCCTCAGATGGATTTGAAGCCAGAGGACGCGGAGCGGATTTCTACAGAACTGCTTGTGAACATGACCCTTGCCATGGACGATGGGTTGATCGGCGAAATGACGTGTTGGAAGCCGGACTGTATCGTAGCTGATTCCATGGCAGTGTGGGGAAAGCTTGCGGCTTTCAAGCTAAGTGTACCCTTCTATGTCCTCCACGACAACCTTTGCCTTTAATCGGTATTCCGCAAAGGTCATAAATCAAAGTGCTTCCCAAGTGTTCAAAATACTCTTTGCTATTCCGAAACATTTTCAGACAAGTATACCTTCGATGGACCATTAATACGAGAGACTGCATGTAAGCCTGAAAAGTCGGAGCGCAAAAAGATATATCTCCCTTGGAACAGTGGTGACAGTGGTGAATACCAGACCTGACTTTTACTGCAACTGCATTCGCGCATTTGCCCAAAGTGAGTATGCTGTCATTATGTCCGTCGGTGGGGAGAATACACTGGAATCCCTTGGTGTCATCCCGGATCATTTCACGGTAGCCCAGAGTGTGAAGCAAATCGATGTGCTGCAAAAGGCCGATGTCTTTCTGACCCATTGCGGTATGAACAGCACCAACGAGGCGCTGTATTACGGTCTAACCCTCCTCCTGTTTCCACAGACGACAGAGCTTGCACACCGGGTAAAGGAGCTGGGCACTGGCGCTTATCTGGAGGATGACTCGCCGGAGAACATAAAACCCGGTATTCTTGAAGTGTTGGAAACCAGCTCCTATCGACAGGCAGCAGAAAAAATTTCAGAAGGCTTCCACCGCTGCGGTGGATCAAAAGTGGCCGCGGATAAAATAGAAGCACTGTGCGGATGAGTAGGTATCGATGAATTTGAATTTATGGAGGAAAAGAAAATATGTGTGAATTAACTTTTAGATATGCGACAGAGAGCGATGTACCAAAAATTTTATATTTTATAAAAGAGCTTGCGTCTTATGAACATATGCTAGATGAAGTAGTTGCAACAGAAGAACTTTTGCAGGAATGGATATTTAAACACAAAAAAGCAGAAGTCATATTTGCAATAGAGAATGAAGAAGAAATAGGGTTTGCATTATTTTTTCACAATTTTTCAACATTTTTAGGGCGCTCAGGGGTATATCTCGAAGATTTGTATGTAAAACCAGAATGTCGTGGAAAAGGATATGGAAAAGCGGTATTGAAAGAACTTGCTCGCATTGCGGTAGAAAGAGGTTGTGGGCGATTGGAATGGTGGTGTTTAGATTGGAATAAACCGAGTATTGATTTCTATTTATCTTTGGGTGCTGAACCTATGAAAGATTGGACAGTTTACAGAGCAACAGGAGAAACACTTGATAAATTGGCAAGTGAATAAAACCCCAGTTTATCGAGTAAATAAAAACATAAGCACAGAGCGGTCAACAATCGACCACTCTTTTTTATATTGTTTCTTAATTGCCGACATGCTCAGTCACACAGGCATCCCGGGGGATATACCGCCCGCAGTCCTCTTGGGTAACCACACCATTTTCTACAACGACCTGGCCCCGAAGCAGGACGGTGTTGGCTCGGCCGACGGTGGCCATGCCTTCGTAGGGGTTATAGTCCACGTTCATGTAGAGATCGGCGTAATGGATGGTTCCCCGGGCTTCGGGATCCCAGATAACCACATCCGCATCGCTTCCCGGGGCGATGACGCCCTTTCGGGGGTACATCCCAAAGATACGGGCGGGATTTTCGGACAGAAGAGCCGCCATTTGCCCCGAGGTCATCCGGCCAGTGGCCACCCCCAAGGTGTACATGAGCAGGGGGCGGGTTTCCACGCCAGGCATCCCGTTGGGAATTTGGCTGAAATCCGCCATACCGGCATCCTTTCCCCCCACCATATTGAAGCTGCAATGATCGCTGCCCACCGTATCCACTACATCCTCGGTAATGGCCTGCCACAGGGCGGCCTGGTCCACCTTCTTCCGCGCTGGAGGGGCAAAGACGTATTTAGCGGATTCGAAGTCGTCAGTATAACAGCTGTCATCCAGGGCCAGATACTGGGGACAGGTTTCGATGAGGACCTGCTGGCCCCGATCTCGGGCGGCCAGGCAGTGGCTTAGGCCCCGGGCGGTGCTTAAGTGGACCACATAGGCCGGGGCACCTGCTGCCTCG
>NZ_JAYFPU010000082.1:0-7137 GCF_034927525.1 Christensenella sp. | reverse complement strand
TTGTCAAATGGTTCGCCCATACCCATCAATACAATATTCGTAATATTACGCCCTGTTCCCTGATCTGCATTCACAGCAATGATCTGGGAAAGCATCTCTCCTGCGCTTAGATTGCGCACCAGACCGTCTGTGCCGGATGCGCAAAAAGCGCAGCCCATGCGGCATCCGACCTGTGTGGAAACGCAGATCGTATTGCCATAATTCTTTTGCATAAAGACGCTTTCAACACTACATCCATCCTCAAAAGCAAACAAATACTTTTTGGTACCATCTTTTGAGGTCAATACCTTGACGGTGTCTGCATAACCTTCTGTAAAGCTGTCCTTCATTTTTTCGCGCAATGGCAGGGACAGGTTTGTCATTTCATCAAACCGCTTTCCCTGCACAAGCCATTGCATTACCTGTTGCGCACGAAAGGGTTTCTCGCCGATATCTTCCAGTATCGTTTTTAATTCGTCCAGGCCATAATCGAGCAGTTTTTTCATATCTTTTCCAGCCTCGCCATAAAAAAGCCGTCGATCTCATCCCTGTGCGGAAATAGCTGCAGGCTGCATCCTGTTGCGTATTGCGCCAATTCAGCGGGCAGGTATTGTTTTATGTCGGTTACCTTGAAGTCTTTATGCGTTTCAAGGAACCAATTTGTATTCTCCTCGTTTTCCTTCTTGTCGATCGTACATGTAGAATACAGCAGAGTGCCGCCGCTTTTAACATATTTTGCTGATGTATCGAGTATTTCCCGCTGCAGTATAACAAGGCTTGTTATGTCTTCCTCATTTTTGGATATTTTGATGTCTGGCTTGCGATACAAAAGCCCCAGCGCAGAGCACGGCGCGTCCACCAACACCACATCGAATTTCCCCAGAGAGCTGTCATACTTCGAGGCGTCCGCAACACGGATATCAGCGTTTTTTGTATGCAGGCGTTCAAATGTTTTTTCAATCAGCTGCGCACGGTGCGTATGCAGCTCCATCGCACGGACATAGCCATCCGCGGCAAACTTTGCGGCATAGGCACTCTTACCCCCTGGCGCGGCGCACGTATCAAGCACGGTGTCCGCAGGACGGATCCCCGCTGCGCGTACGCACAGCATCGATGCTTCGCCCTGTACTGTGAGCGTACCGTCAAGAAACATCGGCATATTTTCGATATTCGCCGCATTTCTGATGTAATAGGCGTCGTCACAATATTTGCCCGGCAAAAATTGATCTGTTAGCGCAAAGGTTTCCTTCTCCTGCACGCGAACACAGGTAAGCGAGCTGTCCGCACGATAAGAAAACATCTGTTCTGTAAAATCGACCCCATATTCGGCGATGTATTTCTCACTCAGCCATTTTGGATAACTGTAAAACACATGCAAAAACTCCGCCGGATTCTTTTTTCTGTCCGGGTATTCGATCTTACCTAAGTTCTTCGAAATATTACGCAGCACTGCGTTGACGAAGCCGCTGAGCTGCGGTTTATTGCTGCCTTTGACCAGTTTTACGCTTTCGTTTACGGCAGCCGAAACAGGAACAGATTCAAAAAAAGCGAGCTGGCACACGCCCAGCCGCAGTATATTGCGGATCACGGTATGTAAACGCTTTCCCGATGTGAAGCTGAGCAATATATAATCGATACGGCACAGGTTCTCGATCGTCGTACTCACAAGTGCAGTAATAAACCGCCTGTCCTCGATCGTCCATGACGGTTTTAAAGCTCGTTTCAGCTCCAGATTCAAATAGCTTTGATTTTTCAGTACGTTGGACAGCACATCCAACGCAACCTGCCGTGCATTCAATCAGTGATCCTCTTCTTCTTTCTTTAAAAACACATAGCCGGCCTCGATCTTCTTGCCACGCAGACTGTCTTTGGTGCTCATACGTTTGCCGCCCTGACGCTGCATTTCTTTTATCAAAACCAGGCCATCCTTTGTTTTGATGCCCAGCCCTTGCTTATCATCGGCGAAAATAACAGTGCCGCAGCGTTCAGCCCCATGATATTCGACTGCCGCCGCAAAAAACACTTTGATTTTTTCCTCGCCATAGCGCATATATGCGCCGGGGACTGGGTTTGTCCCCCTGATAAAGTTGACGATCTCAGCCGAAGGGCAGCAAAAATCGATCTCACCGAATCCTTTTTTGAACATCGGAAAATAGGTCGCATCCGCTTCGTTCTGCGGCACACGTACGAGCGAGCCGTCCGCAAGCTTTTCAAGCGTACGTTTTAGTACCTGTGCGCCCATTCCACTTAACACATGGTATAGCTCTCCCGCCGTCATATCGTCGGAAATATCCGTTTCTTCCTGTTCTAAAATATCTCCCGCATCAAGCGCACGCACTGTGTACATTGTCGTTACACCCGTTTTTTTCTCTCCGTTGATGATCGCCCACTGGATAGGGGCAGCGCCGCGCAGTTTAGGCAAAAGCGAAGCGTGTACGTTGATGCAGCCGTATTGCGGGATGGCAAGTATCTCCTCCGACAGGATATGTCCATATGCCGCCGTCACCATCAAATCAGGCCTGAGCTCCCTTAACGCAGCGGCTCCCTCGGGTTTGCTTACCTTCTCGAACTGAAAAACAGGAACACCATACTGCTGCGCCAGCACCTTGACCGGCGGCGGCAATTCTTTATGTCCCCTTCCGGCTTTCCTGTCTGGCTGGGTAAATACGGCAGCCACATCATATTTTTCATCTATCAGCATTTGAAGAACGGGAACGGCGAAATCCGGCGTTCCCATAAATACGATCTTAAAGTTCTGTTTCATGCTCGTCCTGTTCTCCGTCGTGATCATCATTGGTAATACGCTCCACCATCTTATCTGTAAACAAGACGCCGTCCAGATGATCGATCTCGTGCGTGAATGCACGCGCCAGCAGTCCTTCGCCCGTATATTCCTGTACATCGCCATTGCGGTCGAGCGCGCGTACAACAACCTTAGCGGGACGCATCACGTATCCGTTATCGTCCGGCAGGGAAAGACACCCTTCTTCTTCCCTTTGCGATCCTTCTGTTTCAATGATCTCCGGGTTGATGAGCTCCACAAGCCCGTCGCCTATGTCGATCACGACAACGCGCCTCAGAGCGCCTACCTGCGGCGCCGCAAGACCTACACCGCGTGCTTCATACATCGTTTGTGCCATATCATCAAGAAGATCGATGATCCTCTGGTTGATCGCTCCGACCGGTCTTGAGATTTTACGTAATCTGGGACTGTCCCCCTCTAAAATTGTTCTTGTAGCCACGTTCGTCCTCCGCTTATGCCATATTGACCGGATTGATATCGATACCGGCCAGTACATTTTGATAATGGAACCGGTTGAACACCTGATAGATCGAATGGATCAGGTCTTCCTCCCCGTTTTTCAGATGGATCAGTATATTATAGCGCTCCATATTCCTGATTCGTCTAATCGCGGCTTCCGCCGCCCGTATACTTATTATACCATGTTTATGCGGCAATATCACGGTTTTTAATTGCCTGATGAATTCTTTTACAGCCGCTACGACCTGCTCGTTTTTTTCCCCTGAAAATTGTATCTGCACATAGGTTGAAAAGGGCGGAAGCATTGCCATCTCACGCATTTTGATCTCATATCTGTAAAAACCGTCATAATCGTGTTTGCTTGCATATTGCACGGCATAATGATCGGGATTATAGGTCTGCAATATCACCTTGCCCGCTTCTTTTCGTCCGGCGCGGCCTGCGATCTGCGTAATGTGTGAAAAGGTACGTTCTGCGCTGCGGTAATCCGGTATATTGAGCATGGTATCTGCCGCCAATATCGCGGATAGCGTTACGCGCTCAAAATCGAGCCCCTTGGTAATCATTTGTGTGCCGATCAGGATGTCCGCTTTATGTGCCGCAAATTGTTCGAATATTTTTAAATGCGCATCCTTCGTACCCGTCGTATCCATATCCATGCGCAGTAAACGCGCCTGTGGAAACATTTCCCTCAGTTGTTCCTCGATCTGCTGCGTACCTACGCCAAAATATTTAAGATGCGGCTTGCCGCACTTCGGGCACATGCTTTCCGGTGTTTTGGTACGGCCGCAATAATGACATTTCAACATATCCTGTGATTTGTGGTATGTCATCGTTACATCGCAGCTGTCGCATTTGACGACATATCCGCATGAGCGGCACATGACAAACGTCGAATATCCCCTGCGGTTCAAAAAAAGCATTGCCTGCTTTCCTTGTGCAAGCGTATCATTCAACGCCTCGTAAAGGCTGCCGCTGATGGCGGTACGGTTGCCATCGCTGAGCTCTCTGCGCAAATCAACGATTTCGACAGACGGGAGGGCGAGATCAAACAATCGCTGCGGCATTTTCAGAATGTGCATTTCGCCCTGACATGCCCTGTAATATGTTTCGATCTGTGGCGTTGCGCTGCCAAGGATCAATATTGCGTCATTCATATCGCATCGCTTTTTTGCGATCTCATGGGCAGTGTATTTGGGGTAGTTGTCGGCCTTGTAGCTTGTTTCGTGCTCTTCGTCAATAATAACGACCCCAAGGTTTTCAAGCGGCGCAAACACAGCGCTGCGCGCGCCGAGTACGATCCTTGCCTGTCCGCGCTTTACCTTCATCCATTCATCGTAGCGTTCTCCTGCCGAAAGACCCGAGTGGAATACGGCAACCTTCTCTGCAAACCTTTGCTTTAGAAATTTATACGTCTGCGGCGTCAGGGATATTTCCGGTACCAGCATCAAGGCTGTTTTCCCTTTTTCCAGCGCATCGCGAATCACGCGGATGTAAATTTCCGTTTTACCGCTTCCCGTCGCACCGTGAAGCAAAAAGGATTTTTCGCCGGAGGTGCGGATCGTATCAAGTATCTCCTGCTGCGTATCTGTGAGTGTGTAATCTTCGATCAGCTCGACCGCGTGCTTGAAGGGCGTACGCAATACTTCTTCTTTTTCCGTCGCAACAAGACCTTTACGTACAAGCGATTTGACGGCGGATGCGTTGAGCTCACTCGCCGGCTGCTGTCCTTCCATTTTCAGTTTATTAAGAACCTCCAGCTGTTTGGGGAATTTCACTTCCCCATTTTGCTTGTAAAGTGCTCTTTTTGCTTCGCGTAGTTCCTCGCCTGAGACAATAAGACTGACCATGTTCTGTGTCTTCGCGCCGACCTTGGCGCCGCGAAGCTGCGAGGGGATCATAAAACGCAAAGCCGAGGCAAGCGTCGTATTGTATTTATCCTTAATAAAACACGCAAGATCGATCTGCTCTTGCGTAAGTGCACAAAAATCTTCCAGCGTCGAGAGAATCGGCTTGATCTTCTCCGGCTGGAATTCCGGTGTCTGCGCAAGGCCGATCACGATCCCTTCCATCATTTTGCTTTTGCCGAAGGGAACGCTCACGCGCATGCCCGGTTCAATATGAAGTTCCTGCGGGATAAGATATTCAAACACCCGGTCGACCTGGGTGTGGGAGATATCTACGATCACTTTTGCGTACAAATAAGAACCTCCGTGTTCTAATAAAAAAGCGTACTATGTACGCTTTTAGCTGATGCTTTTGACGATCTCCTGAATGACAGATGCTGCTATATCATTTTTGTGTCCTTTTGGCACATGCACCGTGCTGCCGTCGCGCCTGTATACCGACACGGCGTTGTAATCGCTGTCAAAGCCCGTTTCCGTACCAGATACGTCATTTGCGACGATCATGTCCAGATTCTTCCTTTCAAGCTTTTCTCTTGCATACTGCTCTATATTTTGCGTTTCGGCGGCGAAACCTACCAGATACGCCTTTTTATCTTTTCCTACTTCTGACAGGATATCATGCGTCTTTACAAGCTCCAGACACAGCGTGTCCTGCTTTTTCATCTTATGTTCTTCACACAGCTTCGGGCAATAATCTGCAACCGCCGCGCACATGATGATGATATCGGCGTTTTCCTTGAGCTTCATGACCTGCTCATACATCTGGTGCGCGCTTTCCACAGGATAGAGGCTTGCTTGCTGTGGCGCTGTGATGTTCACCGGCCCGCTCACCAGCATGACCTCCGCACCCTCATTGAGTGCGCTTGCTGCAAGCGCATAACCCATTTTGCCGGACGATCGGTTGGTGATATAACGCACCGGATCAATCGCCTCGCGCGTGGGACCCGCCGTGATCAGTACTTTTTTCCCTACAAGGCTCGTACCCTTCTTAAACGGTACTTCCTGCAAAAAATCAATGATTTCCTGTGGTTCGCGCATCCGGCCCGCGCCTGACGTCCCGCACGCAAGCAAGCCGTCCGCCGGGCTCATGATGATAAAACCACGATCTTTCAGTATCTGCAAATTGACCTGCGTTGCGATATTTTCGTACATTGCCGTATTCATGGCTGGTACGATCACAACCGGGCATGTACATGCAAGAATCGTCGTCGTCAGCATATTGTCGGCAATACCGCACGCAAGCTTGGCGATCGTATTTGCTGTCGCCGGAGCGATCACCGCAAGATTGGCCTTTTGCGCAAGCGCAATATGCTCTACCTCCCACGGTTTTTCGCGTGAAAACATATCTGTCGTTACCGGAGCCGCGCTTAGTGTTTCAAACGTCAGCGGCGTAACAAACTTCGTAGCGGCTTCCGTCATAATAACGTCTACCACCGCGCCTGCTTTTTTGAGGCCGCTCGCAACATATGCACTTTTGTATGCAGCAATACCGCCCGTTACACCAAGCAGTACGTTTTTCCCGTTTAGCATTATTTGATACCGTCTGTCACCCTGATGTATGTTACCTTGTCGCTCAGTACTTCGCTTACAGCCTGCGAAACCGGATTGGGATCGACTTTTTCCGTTAACGGCTGTGCACCGTCAATGATCTGCCGCGCACGCTTCGCCGTCTCTACGATCAGCGTATACCTGCAGTCGACTTTTTTCAATAGATCGTTCAATTCCAAATGTATCATTTGCTTCCTCCTGCGCCCAATGGCGTTACTTATTATGATGCGTTGTCTATAATACTTTTCACTTCCGCGACCGCCGTATCAAGATCGTCATTTATGACCCTGTAACCATACTGCTGCGCGTATTCCATCTCTGCCTTTGCTTTGCCAAAACGCTTCATGATCTGTTCCTCTGTTTCGGTACCGCGCCCTTTGAGGCGGTTTAGCAAAGCTTCTTCCGAAGGTGGCAAGATAAATATCGTTACTGCCTGCGGAT
>NZ_JAYFPU010000186.1:0-3313 GCF_034927525.1 Christensenella sp. | reverse complement strand
AACTGCGGAAAAACCACCATGTTCAACGAACTGACCGGAGCCTCACAATATGTGGGCAACTGGCCGGGCGTAACGGTGGAGAAAAAAGAAGGAAACCTCAAGGGATATAAGGATATCATCATTACAGACCTGCCCGGCATTTATTCATTGTCCCCTTATACCTTAGAGGAAGTTGTAGCACGCAATTATCTGCTCAAAGAAAAACCGGATGTGATCATCGACATCGTAGATGCGACAAATATCGAGCGTAACCTGTACCTGAGCACACAGCTTTTAGAAACAGGCATCCCCGTTGTGGTCGCGCTCAACATGATGGATGTTATCAAAAAAAATGGCGATAAAATTGATATTAAAAAGCTGAGCGAGCGGCTCGGTTGTCCTGTTATAGAGACATCCGCCCTAAAGGCGACGGGACTTAAGAATCTGATCGATACGGCGATCCACGTTCATAATACGGTAAAAACACAGCCTGTCCTGCACAAATTTGCGTCAGAGGTCGAGGATGTCCTCTCCTCCATCGGCCACACCATCGAAGGTATGGTAACGCCGGAAACACTTCGCTGGCACAGCGTCAAGCTGTTTGAGCGGGACGAAAAGGAACAGGAAGCGTTTCGTTTGACGCCGGACAAAAAGCAATATATCGAAAATATCATCAAACAGTGCGAAAACGAGTTTGACGACGACAGTGAGAGCATCATCACAGGCGAACGCTATTCATATATCCAGAAGCTGATGCACGAATGTGTCAAGAAGCGCGTAAGCGGGTTGAGTATTTCTGATAAGATCGACCGCGTCGTCACCAATCGCGCGGCAGCGATCCCCATTTTTATCGGCGTGATGTTCCTCGTCTATTTTATCGCCGTCAGCACGGTCGGCACGCTTGTCACAGACTGGACGAACGACGTACTGTTCGGCACATACGTCACAGACTGGGCGACAGATGGCCTTACCGCCATCGGCGCTTCCCCCTGGGTACTGAGCCTTGTGGTAGACGGTATCATCGGCGGCGTGGGCGCAGTCATCGGCTTTGTGCCACAGATGCTCATTTTGTTCCTGCTGCTCTCCTTGCTTGAAGACTGCGGCTACATGGCTCGCGTTGCATTCATCATGGATCGCGTCTTCCGCAAATTCGGGCTTTCGGGCAAATCGTTCATTCCTCTGCTCGTATCTTCGGGATGCGGCGTGCCCGGCATCATGGCCAGCCGTACCATAGAAAACGAGAGCGACAGGCGTATGACGATCATGACGACAACGTTCGTCCCGTGCAGCGCCAAGCTTCCCATCATTGCGCTCATCGCGGGCGCGCTGTTCCCTGAAAACTCGTGGTGGCTCGCTCCCAGCGCCTACTTCCTGGGGGTCGGCATGGTGCTCGTCTCAGGTATCATTTTAAAGAAGCTGAAGCCGTTTGCGGGCGAACCCGCGCCCTTCGTGATGGAGCTGCCCCAATACCGCGCTCCTGCGGCAAAAGGCGTACTTATGCACATGTGGGAACGCGCACGGTCGTTTATCATCAAGGCCGGTACCATCATCTTCGTATCCGCTGTTGTGATCTGGTTCCTGAGCAACTTCAACACCAGCTTTGAAATGGTGGATACGGGCGAAAGTATGCTTGCCGCCATCGGTACGTTCATTGCCCCGGTCTTTGCACCGCTCGGTTTTGGCGACTGGCAGTCCTCAGTGGCTACCATCACCGGGCTTGTGGCCAAAGAAAACGTGGTCGGTACGATGGGCGTCCTGCACGGGCTGATGGATGCGACCGAAGAAACGGGCGCGCTGCTATCAAGCGTCGCCGCCTCGTTCACAACCGTAAGCGCATTTTCATTCATGGCCTTCAACCTGCTGTGCGCACCCTGCTTTGCAGCGATCGGCGCGATCCGCCGCGAAATGAACAGCGCAAAATGGACATGGGCAGCGATCGGTTACCAGACATTGCTTGCCTATGTGGTCGCTTTTATCATCTTCCAGCTTGGAAGCGTACTGTTCTTGGGTACTGTTTTCAACATAGGTACGGTCATAGCGATTGCGCTCATTGCATTCATCGTATGGCTGATGGCGCGCAAAGGTTATCAGCCTAAAGCAAAGAACGAAAGAAGGTTCTCTGTAGAAGCCAGAAGTTAAAGGAAGTGATCTTATGGCAGATATTATCATCGGCGGCCTGATCGCCGCAGCTATCGTTTTTATAGTCGTGCGGGCATTCCGCAACCGAAAACGCGGCGGATGCAGCTCTTGCGGCTCGTGCAGCAGCTGCCCCAGCGCACACCACTGCTCTAAATAATCCAGAAACGAAAAGACCCGGTACTCACCGGGTCTTTTTTGCTGTTCTTTCCATAAATTCGACCGTCTTTTCAAAAGTCATCAGCGCATATTTCTCCGCTAAGTTAAACTGGTATTCGTGCATCAGTATTTTTTCTTTACGCGGATAAAGCACGCATTCCACTTCAACGCCTTTTTCTTTCAACGCCGCTTCCATTCTTATGGCATGCCCTTCAAACGAGCCCGTGTTCCCATCCGTCAGGAAAGCAGGCGGAAACAGCGTTGTGACCTTGTCTGTCAGCGCGTTCAGCTTTCCCGCCTGCGACGTATACCACTTCTTATCGTTCATGTACGCGCATGCAGCACGATTGAGCATCAGTCCCATGACAGGCGCATTGATGTCAGCAAGCTTTGGCATATCATAAGGCCCGCAGAAAAGCAATGCCCCGCGTATTGTTTCCTTATTCTCCACCACCTGCGGAATGCCTGTCTCCTGCGCATATCTTTCATACGTCTGCGCATTCAGAAACACAGACATGATTTGCGCCCCGGCAGAGTCCCCGCCAAAATACACGTTATCCAGATCGATCAGGTAGTCCTGCGCGTGCTTTTCAATATAACGATACGCCTCGCCGATTTGCAGCAGCGGCGCGGGATAATGCTCCTCCGGCGCAAGCGCATAATTCATGTTTACCACAACATAACCCCTGTCCGCCAGCAATACGCTATATGGCTCCGTATCCTTTTTATCGCCGCCCACATACGCTCCGCCGTGCATCCAAAATACGACCGGCAGTTTTTCCTGTCTTTCCTTGGGCCGGATGATATCCATCGTCCCACCCAAAAACGCCGATCCATAGTCGATATCCTCAAAAATATCCACGCGCTGCATATAACAGTCAAAATCTTTGGGATCACTGTACCCACTGTCAGAAAACATTGCCTTCACATACCGTGCTGTTGACTCGGGGGACGCGAAATAATAAAATACAAACAATACAATAAAACCTACGCCCATAAAAAACGTTTTCCCCAGCCATTTAAAAAACTTCATAATGCC
>NZ_JAYFPU010000030.1:0-3150 GCF_034927525.1 Christensenella sp. | reverse complement strand
CGTCAGCGGAAAATACGGTTTGCGCAGCAAAAAGAAGATCACCGCCGGAACGTTCATAAGCTCCCCCGCCATCAGCAGGACGATTGTTCCCGCATGTGGTGCAAACGGGCCTGCCGCGGCAATCGCCGTCAGCACGCCATAAAACGCGCCCGCGATCATGCGGATCACAAGTAAAATGAGTATGATACCATATGTTGCTTTGTGCGGGGCTTGCGTGTTCGCCATAGTGTTCTCCTTTTTTATCTGCTAAAATAATACCCCGTTCTCGAACTGTTTAACAAAATGACGCATCAAAAAACTCCGGATGATTTGTCCGGAGTTTTTTCGATTGCTTATTTGAAGCTCAATAATTCGTCCGCCGTCTTCCTCTTGGGCATCTGCGGGCTCTCGTCCGGATATCCGATCGGGATCAACGCGGCAACCTTCTGTCCCTCGGGAACGCCTGCCGCGGCAGCGACCTTTTCGTCGTCAAAAATCCCCATGATCACGCTGCCAAGCCCTTCGTTATGTGCCGCCAGACAGAACGTCTGCGACGCGATGCCCGCGTCAAACATTTCCCAGCGGTCTTCCTTGCTCGTCGAAAAGCTTCCGTCGCGTTCAAACCCGCTGCGTCCCGCAACATACGTAACGATCACCAGCGCCGGCGCGTTTTTGATGGTCGCCGCGTTAAAGGCAAAATCCATCACGCAGTTGTCCGCGATCTCGTTTTTGAGAGCGGTATCCTCGATCACGATGTAACGCGCGATCTGTGCGTTTTTCCACGACGGCGCACACGCAGCCGCTTCCACCACGCGACCAAGCACATCATGGCCTACCTGCTCGTCCTTAAACTTGCGAACGCTTCTTCTCCCCTTGATCCCTTCCAGAAACTCCATGTCCTTACCCTCCTAAAAGTCTTTAAAGGTCGGCTTGCGTTTTTCTACGAAAGCCTCCATTCCTTCCTTCTGGTCATGTGTCGTAAAGCACGCTGTCCAGCCGTCCGCCTCCTTACAAAGGCCTGCGTCGATGTCAAGCTCCACGCCCTCGTTGATAGCCTGCTTTGCCTGCCTTACGCCATACATCCCCTTGCTCATGATCTTCATTGCAAGATCGCGTGCCGTACGCATCAGCGCCTCCGGCGCGACCACCTTGTTCACAAGGCCGATGCGGTAAGCTTCCTCCGCACTGATCATGTCCGTAGAAAAGATGATCTCCTTCGCAAGCCCCTTACCCACGATGCGCGGCAATCTTTGCGTTCCGCCGAATCCCGGCATAATACCGAGGTTCACCTCCGGCTGCCCAAACTTCGCCCTGCTGCTCGCGAGGCGGATGTCGCACGCCATCGCCAGCTCGTTGCCGCCACCGAGCGCATATCCGTTCACCGCCGCGATCACGACCTGCGGTAAATTCTTAATTTTGGAAAAGACCGACTGTGCAAATTCAGATATCTCGCGGCCTTCCTTGTCGTCCATATCCTGCATTTCGGAAATGTCCGCGCCCGCGACAAACGCCCTGCCTCCCGCGCCGCGTACGATAAGCACCTTGACTTCTTCGTCAGCCGCCACCATATCGGCGACCGCGCCGATCTCTTTTAACGTCTCCGTGTTGAGCGCGTTCATAGCGCGCGGACGGTTGATCGTCAGATAGCCGATCCCGTTCTGCACGCTGTACAGCACGTTCTTCATGCCCACGTTGTTTTCCACATTGGGCGCAACATATGCAAACCCTGCCTCGCGCGCCGCTCTCACTGCTTCGGTCAGCTTAGGTACGATCGCGCACACGTCTCCCACGATGCCTAAGTCTGCCACATCGAAGATAGGCGCCGTATCGTTTTTGTTGATCGCGATAACCACGTTCGAGTTTTCCATGCCCGCTACATGCTGGATCGCGCCGGAAATCCCACAGGCTACATACAGCTCAGGACGTACGGTCTTTCCCGTCTGTCCGACCTGCCGTTCCTTGTCGATCCAGCCAAGGTCGACCGCCGCACGTGACGAAGCGACCTCTGCTCCCAGCGCCTCCGCCAGGCCGTGCAGCATCCCGAAGTTGTCCGGACAGCCAATCCCGCGGCCTCCACTTACAATATACTTCGCCTGCGTGATATCCGCAACCGTTTTTTCCTTTTTGATCACCTCGAGGATCTCGATATTTTTATCCGCTTCCTCAAAGGCCACCTTGGCCTCGCGTACCACGCCTTCGCGCTGCTCGTCCTTTTCAAGAGGTTGCATCACACCCGGCCGCACGGTCGCCATCTGCGGCCTGTGGTTCTTGCACTGGATCACCGCCATCAGGTTCCCGCCAAACGCCGGACGCGTCATGCGCAGCAGCTTTGTCTCCGGGTCGATGCACAGCGCCGTACAGTCCGCCGTCAGGCCGGTTTTGACACGTGCGGAAATACGCGGCGCCAAATCGCGCCCGATGGACGTCGCGCCAAACAACACGATCTCCGGCTGCTCCTCACGCACCACCTGCGTCAATGCCTTGGCGTAAGGCTCCGTCATATATTCCTTCAGCATCGGGTCGTCAACAAAAACGACCTCGTCCGCGCCATAATAAACAAGCTCCTGTGCCTTGTCCGCAACGCCGTCGCCCAGCAGTACGGCAACCACTTTTTGTCCTAAGTCCTGTGCAAGGCTCGACGCCTCACCCACCAGCTCATATCCAACGCTGCCGATCACACCGTCGCGCTGTTCCACAAATACATATACATTTTTGCTCATTTTCCGCTCCCCCTATACAATGTGGTTTTCCTTGAGCGTCGCCATGATCGCGTCCACAGCCGCATCAACAGTCAAACCCTTCAGCAGCGCGCCCGCGGATTTCTGTTCCTTGGTATAGGATTTCACGACGTTGGTCGGCGATCCCTTCAGCCCGATCGCCGCCGGATCGAGAAGGTCTTTCAGTGCCTCGAAATCCAAATGATGGATGGACTTTTCTTTTGCGTCGATCACGCCGCCCACCGTCATATACCGCGGCTGTGCCAGCTCTGTGATCGCTGTCAGCAGGCAGGGTAACTTAGCGCGCACCTTATGGTATCTGTCCTCAAACTGCCGCAGTGCCACGATCGCGCCGTCCTCGATTTCCACTTCCTCCACATACGAAATCTGCGGAATCCCCAAATGTTCTGCGATTTGCGGGCCAACCTGTGCGGTGTCTCCATCAATTGCCTGA
>NZ_JAYFPU010000033.1:0-2099 GCF_034927525.1 Christensenella sp. | reverse complement strand
CCTGCCTGTAGGTCTCATCATAAAGAGACTGTTTGGAGGAAGATATATGATAGTAGCAGGGATAGACATTGGTAATGCCAGTACAGAAACTGCCTTGGCAAGAATTACCTCCGGTTCACCTGAATTCCTTTCCAGCGGTATTGTACCGACAACAGGAATCAAGGGAACGAGACAGAATATCCATGGTGTCTTCTCCTCTTTAAAGCAAGCCCTCGATAAAGTCAACTTAGCTGTAGAAGACGTTGATTTGATTCGCCTTAACGAAGCCGCTCCTGTTATTGGGGATGTGGCAATGGAAACCATTACTGAAACAATAATCACAGAATCCACAATGATCGGACATAATCCATCCACCCCTGGTGGCCTGGGAACCGGTGTTGGGGTGACGGTGAACATAAGGGACATTAAGAATGCGAAGAAGGGGGATTCGGTTATTGCGATTATACCGCGTGAAATCGACTTTGAAAACTCATCCCGTATGATTAATGAGGCCGCCGCAAACGGCATTTACGTAAATGGTGCCATTGTCCAAAGAGATGATGGCGTTTTAATTAATAACCGTTTGAAAAAGCCAATTCCCATTGTTGATGAAGTGGCTCTAATCGAAAAGGTGCCGCTAGGTATGCGGGCTGCCGTTGAAGTAGCTTCACCTGGCGCCGTTGTCGAACAGCTTTCCAATCCCTATGGGATTGCTACAGTGTTTGATTTATCTCCGGAAGAAACCAAGCAGGTCGTGCCTGTATCTCGGGCACTGATCGGTAATCGCTCCGCTGTTGTCATCAAGACACCAGCAGGGGATGTTAAGGAACGTAAAATCCCCGCTGGTCAAATCATTATTCAGGGTGTCAATAAAAAGGCAACTGTGAATGTGGATGAAGGCGCAGAAGTCATCATGGAGGCCATTAGAAGTGTGGCTCCCGTCGAAGACATTAAGGGAGAACCCGGAACAAATGCCGGGGGAATGTTGGAAAAGGTGCGACAGGTTATGTCAAACCTTACTGGACAATCACCCGTAAACATCAAGATTCAGGATTTGCTGGCTGTGGACACCTTCGTACCTCAAAGTGTACGGGGGGGCGTTGCTGAAGAGTTTTCCATGGAAAACGCTGTTGGTATCGCGGCCATGGTTAAAGCAGATCGCCTGCAAATGAGCATGATCGCTGAAGAGCTTGAAAAAGAGCTGGGAGTTAAAGTTGAAGTTGGTGGTGTGGAAGCTGATATGGCTATCCGCGGTGCGCTGACGACTCCGGGTTCGAACAAGCCGATGGCGATTATCGATATGGGGGCAGGATCAACGGATGCGGCAATTATTAACAGGGCTGGTGAGATCAAATCCATCCACTTGGCTGGTGCCGGCAACATGGTAACCATGTTGATTGGCTCTGAGCTGGGGTTTGATGATATGGGTCTACCGGAGGACATCAAGAAGTATCCGCTTGCAAAGGTTGAAAGTCTTTTCCATATTCGTCATGAAGACGGAACCGTTCAGTTTTTTGACACACCATTGGACCCGAGGACATTTGCCCGGGTGGTTATCTTAACGCCTAACGGCATGGTTCCGGTTCCTGGAAACCACTCCCTGGAACGCATCAAGCAGGTGCGCCGGGATGCTAAGGAAAAAGTCTTTGTCGTCAACGCGATCCGATCACTGGAGAGGGTCAGCCCGACGGGCAACGTAAGAGACATGGAATTTGTCACCTTGGTTGGTGGTTCAGCACTCGATTTCGAAGTCCCACAAATGGTTACAGATGCGCTGTCACGTTACTCTATTGTAGCTGGGCGTGCAAATATCCGTGCCTGTGAAGGGCCAAGAAATGCCGTCGCCACGGGACTTGTTTTATCTTACGGCGAAGGTGAATGAAATGAACGTCAATTTTGAGGCTCCAAAACCTGAGATTAAAGTATACTATGTAAAGAATACCGTTCCTAAAGACATCCTTGTTGAAGTTCTTTTGGGAATTGAAGAGGAAGGCCTTCCCTTTTCTTTAGAAGAAAAGGATAAAAAGGCTGCTGTGGAATTGGCCTATAAGGCCGCAGAGGCATCCCATTTGGGAGTTGGCATTGGCATCAGCGATCAAATCGTTTTACAGTATATTAAG
>NZ_JAYFPU010000090.1:0-1751 GCF_034927525.1 Christensenella sp. | reverse complement strand
AACAATGCAGAAAAAAGAAGTTATCCACCAACGGATGTGGATAACTTTATGTTTAACAAAAGGCTCTGTTATGCGGTTTTAAAAAAAGAAAAAATGCAAATGATACCGAAGTTATCCACAATTGCGAAAAATGCGTGGTTGTGCAGAAAAAGCAAAAAACGGTGCAAATTGCAGAAAACATTAAAAATTGAATATTTAAGCAGAAACGAACGTTTTTTATGCATAAAAATGTATAAATTAGAAAGCGACCTTTTTGCCGTAATATGCACACTCCAAAATACGTTCCAGATCATCGGGATTCGTTGCGCGCGGGTTGGACAGCGTGCACGGATCAAGAAAAGCGTTTTCGGCGATCTCTCGTTTGTACATATTGTACTTAAATTCGTTGACGCCCGCTTCCTCAAAGCTGGTGGGCAGGTTCAAGTTGCGTGTAAGCGTGGCAATGGTTTGCAGCAGCGAGTTGAGCAGCAGCTTGTCGCGGTCGCCTTCGAAGCCGATGCGCTTGGCGATACGCGCATAACGGCGCAGGGCGGTATGGTCGCGGCGATTATAGTCGATCACATACGGCAGCAGGATAGAGTTGCACAGGCCGTGCGGAACGCCAAAAAGCGCGCCCGCTTTGTGCGCGATGGAATGATTGATGCCAAGCTGTGCGTTGGTGAACGCCATTCCCGCAAGGCAGGACGCAACATGGATCTCGTCCTTGGCTTCCATGTCGCCGTAATAAGAATCCTCGAGATAGCCAATGATGATGGCGATGGAATGGATGGACAGGGGACGCGTAAAGCTGGAACGGTTTTGGGCGACGTAAGCCTCTATGCCGTGCGTCAATGCGTCCATACCTGTATAGGCCACAAGCTTAGGCGGCATCGTCGCGGTGATCTGGCTGTCTAAGATCGCCACATCGGGCGTGATCTCAAAATCCGCAATGGGGTACTTCACCTTGGACTGGTGGTCTGTGATGACGGCGAAGGAGGTCACCTCGCTGCCCGTGCCGCTTGTTGACGGAATGGCCACAAGAATCGCTTTTTCGCGCAGCTGCGGAATCTCGCCGGACGTTATGATCCGGTCAAAGGTAAGCTCCGGGTGCTCGTAGAAGATCCACATCGCTTTGGCCGCGTCGATCACGCTGCCGCCGCCGATGGCAAAGATGATGTCCGACTGGCGCTCCAAAAGCCGTGCCGCGCCCTTCATCACCGTTTCGACCGAAGGATCGGCTTCTACATCAAAGAAATACTCAATGTCTTCCATATTACAGCCGCGCAGGACTTCCGTCAGCTTTTCCACCATACCAAGCTGCTCCATGATGCGGTCGGCGACTACAAATGCGCGTTTGTAGCCCTTCAAATGACGAATCTCCTCAATGGAGCCGTGCCCGAAAAATACATCTCTTGGAACCGTAAATCTTGACATACTGCGCCTCTTTCTATATGGATGTTGATTTCTAATATATTTCAACGTGATTGTTTTGGTTTCATTATAAGTTTTTTTTGTTTTCGAAGCAAGGCCTTTTTCCGATTTCATCAAAAAAGACTGTCCGGCGAGGACAGTCTTTTTAATACACTATATCGCTCTATTTATTCAAATATTCATCGATGCTCTGCGCAGCGGTCTTGCCCGCGCCCATCGCAAGGATAACAGTAGCAGCGCCTGTCACAGCGTCCCCGCCGGCATATACGCCGGGGATGGACGTCGCACCCGTTTCTTCATTTGTAATAATGCCGCCCCACGACTGCGTCTTAAGCTCCGGC
>NZ_JAYFPU010000317.1:0-3414 GCF_034927525.1 Christensenella sp. | reverse complement strand
CCGTTCTCGTTGAAGGAGAACATGCACAGTCCGTCCACCTGCTCTGTTACGCACAGGTCGATGTTTGCCACTTCCTTGTCAACGTCATAGTCAGACGGCAGGATCATGACCTCCGCGCCGATCTCTTCCGCCGCATACTTGAAGCTGTCTGCAATCTCCACATACCAGTTCGCGTCCAGACCCGGAACGATAAACGCAAACGTCAGGCCGCTGCCATCCGCTTTTGCCTCTCCTTCAGGGCTTGCCGAAGCCTCCTGCGTCCCGGCAGGCGCTTCAGACGCTTTTTCATCGCTCTGCGATGCTGCCGGGGCAGAGGTTTCCGCCGCCGGAGCCGCACATCCTGCAAAGACGGTAACCACCATCAATACAGCGAGCATAAGACCTACCATTTTCTTTTTCATTTTCCATTTTTCGCATGAACTTCCCCCAAAAAGGGTGCATTCATACTATTCCTCCTTTTCTTTTTTATGGGAATTAAAAAAAATTTATTTTAATAGTGAAATTTTCTATTGTTTGTAGTAGGATAGATATATAGTAGAGTTTATAATCAATTGTCCATCTTCATATCTGTTGTATATGGTGAATTTCATTGACCATCTTTTTATGGTTTTATGATAGCACAAGAAAAAACATAAATCAATCCTAATTTTAAAATTTTTGTGTTTTTTTGTTCTTTTGAATTCTATTATTTTCCAAAAGCTTGAATATTTGCCGCAATAACGCTATACTGTACATAATTCGTGCATCAAAAAAACAACAACACTCATATTGTGTGGGAAGCGTATTTCTATGAATTCATCCGAGCGGCGCTTGAAAATCTATAATATCCTGATGGAAAACGAAACTGTAGACGTCAGTGAGCTATCTTCTCATTTTGACGTTTCCCCAATGACGATCCGCAGAGACCTTGCCATTTACGAAAAGCAGGGGATCCTGACGACAACATACGGTGGGGCATACTTAAACCGCGATATCCCGGAGGGTGTCAACATCTCTGCCGACGCCTCACAGCTTGACGACAATACGCGCAAGATCGGCATTGCCGCCGGAAAGCTGCTAAAAGCTGGGGATTCGGTATTCTTAGACAGCGGCGATATGACGACAGGCATCGTATACGGCATCAAAAACCTGCGCCTCACCATCATGACCAATTCGCTTGCGGCCGCAAATATCCTGCGCACCTTTCCCAAGGTAGAGCTGATCATTGCACCCGGCCCTTATAATGAAGATATCTGCGGGTTTTTGGGGAGCTCTACCATCGCTTTTATCCGCAAATATAATTTTGATGTAGCGGTCCTAAATGGGGAAAAGCTGGACACCGCCTACGGCCTTACCGTCAAAGATGAAACGTCCGCGCACTTAAAGGCGACGGCGCTCGATTGTGCCAAGCGCAATATTGTGATGATCAAAAGCGAAGACATCGACGATTCAGCATTTGCGCAGGTCGCCACGCTTCGCAAAATCAACCATATCGTAACGGATCGCGGGCTTTCCGAGGACGTAAAGGGTTCCTTAGAGCAGCGCGGCCCGCAGGTGATCCTTGCAGATTAACGGAATATTTATGTTCGTTTTTGTGCGATTCAACATCGAACAATCAAAAAAACGGCTGTGCTTAAAGCCTCAGCCGTTTTTTCTTATGCTTTATTTGGGGCTACACGTCCCCGCGATCAGTACGACAGCCTCACGCTGCAGCTTGCATTTGCGGACGTCTCCGCCATTTTCCAGACGGATCGCCCCACTTACTGCCATTTCTTCAAAGCTGCGCTTTGATATGGCAAGCTTTTCCCTGAGCAGTTTTGCTACCCTCTGCCTTAGGGGATATGCGCTCACGATCCTGACCGCTACATCCTGCGCAAAATCGACTGCGCTGCCGGCGATCTCATATCTTGGCATACCCGCAATCGCTCCGTTTCTTTCCAGAAGGCCGACGTCCATCGCGTATTTCCATACAAGGCTGCCGTCGTTTTTCATAAACCGTTCCAGCAGCTCCCTGCCTACGCTTTGCGGATTCACGCGCGAATAGATCGTCAGGTTCCACGTGCATCCGCAATGCACGCACTGATAGATCAGCCAGATATCCAACTGCTTTTGCTGTGCGTTGATGCGAAATGCCCCCGTCGGTATATACCCCGTAGGCCTGCCACATTTTGCGCAGTACCGTATTGCTTCAGGCGGCGAAAATATTTTCACCTCCCAAATGATTGTTTTCATATACTGTGTCCTTCCTGTTTGTATTTTCAGCAAAAAGGAAGCTGCAAACAGGCGGAACACATTCCGTCATAATTCTTTTCATAAATGACCTCCATAACAAAAAAACGCGGTCAGGCCAAACACCTGCCGCGGTAACAATTCCATCACAACAACGGGTTAAAAAATTACCATCGGCCGAATCTCCTTTCGAAATCATGCGTTTTTTATTTTACCATCCCAACCGGCATGTGTCAAAAAAAAGACGCCCGGTAAAAACCGGGCGTCCATATTCTTTGTTTCTTTTACAGCTATTGCAAAATGCCATACTGCATGATGACCGCAGCGAATACGACCGCTACCATAGACATCAGCTTGATGAGGATATTGAGGGACGGGCCGGACGTATCCTTGAACGGATCGCCTACCGTGTCGCCTACAACAGCCGCTTTATGCGCATCGCTGCCTTTGCCGCCATGTGCGCCGCCTTCAATATATTTCTTTGCGTTATCCCATGCGCCGCCCGAGTTAGACATCATGACCGCCAGCACAAAGCCGGAAGCCGTCGCGCCTGCAAGCATGCCGACTACGCCGTTCGCACCGAGGATCAGGCCAACGATGATCGGGGCAACAAAACCGAGGATCGCGGGCGCAAGCATCAGGTGCAGCGCGCTCTTTGTGCAGATATCCACACACGATTCATAATCTGGCTCGCCTTCGCCCGTCATGATACCTTTGATCGTCTTAAACTGCCTGCGTACCTCGACAACGATCTTCATCGCCGCCTTACCGACCGCGCTCATCGTCATAGACGAGAACAGGAACGGCAGCATTGCACCAATAATAAGACCCATCAGCACCGTCGGGTCAAGAATGCTCAAGGCTGACATCTGGATCTGGCACTGATCCGCAAACGCAGCAATGAGGGCAAGCGCTGTAAGAGCCGCACTGCCAATTGCAAAGCCTTTGCCCGTCGCAGCCGTCGTGTTTCCGAGCGAATCGAGAGCGTCCGTACGCTCACGCACGATCGGGTCTTCGCCAGCCATTTCCGCAAGGCCACCTGCGTTATCCGCAACCGGGCCGTATGCGTCTGTCGCCAGCGTGATGCCAAGCGTAGAAAGCATACCGACTGCCGAGATCGCAACACCGTAAAGCCCAACTTCAAACGTACCGCCATTGAGCGTACCGCCCGAAGCAAAATAGCTGATCAAAACACTTGCCGCCACC
>NZ_JAYFPU010000132.1:0-9249 GCF_034927525.1 Christensenella sp. | reverse complement strand
AAATAAGGTACCCATCGTATTTGTCAACAATTATTATCAGGACTTTGCCTGTACGTGCGTGCTGCTGGACGACAGGAAATGGATGCACGAGATCACCAACCTTTTGATCGGCGCAGGCCATAAAAAAATCGCCGGATACTTCAAGTTCGACGATCAGCAGGGTCATTGGCGTTATGCCGGATATGTGGACGCACTGATGGAGGCGGGGATCGAGATAGACGAAAACTATGTCGGCTGGTACGATTCCTCCAATACCACGCGTACGCCGCAAAAGATGGATATGCTTGAGGAGGATTTTGTTTCCGCGATCGATCCATGCACCGCCCTTGTATGTTACAATGATTTTGTAGCCAAAAGGCTCATTCATAAGCTGAATAAGAGAGGAAGGACGGTTCCTGACGACATATCGGTCGCCGGATTTGATAATTCCGTTGACGCAAAGATCAACGGCAACGATCTGACGTCTGTCAACCATCCAAAGGAACAGGTCGGGGTCGAGGCGGCAAAAAGGCTGCTTGCACTGATCCGGAATCCGGAGGAGATCCGTGAGGAACGCGTTTGCTGTTATATGTCTTCTTTTATTCGCGAGAGAAGCTCTATCAAAAAAATATCAGAGTAACGGTAAGGAGAACGAAATGGCAAAGTATTCTGTTGGTATCGATTATGGCACGCTTTCAGGGCGCGCGCTGTTGGTGAACGTGGAAACGGGCGAGGAGATCGCGACAAGCGTATATGACTATCCGCACAAGGTGATGGATGAGGCGCTGCCGGGAGGGAAAAAGCTGGGCGTGGATTTTGCGCTCGAGCACCCGCAGGATTACCTTGACGTGATCGAGAGGACGGTGCCCGTCGTTATCCGCGAAAGCGGCGTTTCGCCTGATGACATCATTGGCGTAGGCGTGGACTTCACGGCCTGTACTGTGATGCCTGTCAAAGCGGACGGTACACCCGTGTGTTTCCTGAATGGATTTGAAGATAACCCGCATGCGTATGTGAAGCTGTGGAAGCATCATGCGGCGCAGGACAAAGCGAACAAGTTAAACGAGATCGCCGCGGCGCGCGGGGAAAAATGGTTGACGCGCTATGGCAACAAGATATCATCCGAATGGGTGATCCCTAAGATTTGGCAGATACTTTCCGATGCGCCGGAGGTATATGAGGAAATGGATCGCTTCATCGAGGCGGCGGACTGGCTGGTGTGGCAGCTGACGGGAAAAGAGACGCGCAATTCCTGTTGTGCGGGATATAAGGCGATCTGGCATAAGCAGGATGGGTATCCGTCCAAAGAATTTTTTGCGGCGCTCGACCCGCGGCTTGAAAACGTGGTGGAAGAAAAGCTGGGTACGGATATCCTGCCCCTTGGGAGCCGCGCGGGCGGCATCACGGAAGAAATGGCACAAAAGACAGGCCTCGTCGCGGGTACGCCCGTGGCGGTAGGAAACGTGGATGCGCATGTGTGCGTGCCTGCGGTGGGTATTGACGGCCCGGGCAAGATGCTTGCCATCATGGGCACTTCGACATGCCACATTTTGATGTGCGAGGACGAATGCAGCGTACCGGGAATCTGCGGTTATGTGGAGGACGGCGTGATGCCGGGGCTCGTGGGATATGAAGCGGGGCAGTCGTGCGTGGGCGACCATTTTGCATGGCTGGTCAACAATTGCGTACCGCCGCGGTATTTTGAAGAAGCGAAAGTGGAGGGCATGGACATCCATGTCTATTTGCAGAAAAAAGCGGGCGAGCAAAAGCCGGGCGAAAGCGGCCTGCTGGCGCTCGACTGGTGGAACGGCAATCGTTCTGTGTTGGTGGACGTAGACCTGACGGGTATGATGCTCGGCATGACGCTGACGACAAAGCCGGAGGAGATGTATCGCGCGCTGGTGGAAGCGACGGCATATGGGACGCGCAAGATCATCGAGAACTTCGAAGAGCATGGCGTGCCTGTGGACGAATTCTATGCGTCCGGCGGCATTGCTGAAAAGAGCGCATTTGCCATGCAGATATATGCGGACATCATCAAAAAACCGATCAAGATATCAGGCAGCGCACAAGGGCCGGCGCTTGGTGCGGCGATCTTTGGCGCGGTCGCGGCGGGAAAAGAAAACGGCGGGTATGACAGCGTTTACGATGCGGCGCGCAGGATGGGGAAACTCAAGGATATCACATATTTGCCCAATGAAGAAAACGCGAAGACTTATGATAAGCTTTACGCGGAATATAGCATGCTGCACGATTATTTCGGCACGGGCGGCAACGATGTGATGAAACGCTTAAAAGAAATCAAGAAAGGCGTTCAAGATGCTTGAACAATTAAAACAGGAAGTATATGAGGCAAATATGCTTCTTCCGAAATATGGATTGATCACCTTTACATGGGGGAACGTCTCCGGCATTGACCGTGAAAAGGGACTCTTTGTGATCAAGCCTTCCGGTGTGGAATATGACAAATTGCAGCCGGAGGACATGGTTGTGGTCGACCTTGACGGAAAGGTCGTGGAGGGGAAATTGAACCCGTCCTCTGACACGGACACGCACATCGTGCTTTACAGAAACTTTGAAAGCATTGGCGGCATCACGCATACGCATTCGCGGTGGGCGACAGCATGGGCGCAGACGGGCAGAGGGCTGCCTGCCTATGGTACGACGCACGCGGACTATTTGTACGGCGAAGTGCCGTGTACGTGTGCGCTTACAGACGAAGAAATCAGGGGCGAATATGAATGGAACACGGGTAATGTGATCGTGGAAACATTCAAGGACATCGATCCGGGGCTGATGAACGCGGTGCTCGTCAAGAGCCACGGGCCGTTCGTATGGGCGGAGAGCGCGGCGAAGTCTGTGGAGAAGGCGGTCGTGCTTGACGAAGTGGCGATGATGGCTTTTGTGGGTGAGACGGTGATGGGCGGCGCAATGGAGGCAATGCCGCAAGAACTTCTTGATAAGCATTACCTGCGCAAGCATGGCAAGGGCGCCTATTATGGACAAAAGCAGGAGGGCTGATATGAAAGCATTCGAGCAATATGAAATATGGTTTATAACAGGCAGCCAGCACCTGTACGGCGATGAAACGCTCCGGCAGGCGAGGGCGCACGCAAAGGAAATGGTGGCGTTTCTCGACGCGGCGGACGATATTCCGGCGAAGATCGTATACAAAGAACTGGTCACAACATCGGACGAGATTTATGATACGATCAAGGAAGCGAATTATGACAACAAGTGCATCGGTATCATGACATGGATGCACACCTTCTCGCCCTCTAAGATGTGGATCAAGGGGCTTGGCATTTTAAACAAGCCGATGCTGCATCTGCATACGCAGTATAACCGGACGATCCCCTTAAACGAGATCGACATGGATTTTATGAACTTAAACCAGAGTGCGCACGGCGACCGTGAGCATGGTTTTATCGCCACGCGTATGCGCCTTGTACGCAAGGTAGTGGTCGGATATTTTAAGGATGCTTCGGTCACTGCTGAAATTGGCGCGTGGACGAGAAGCGCTGTGGGCATCGCGGAAGGACAAAATCTGAATGTGGTGCGCTTTGGCGACAATATGCGCGATGTGGCCGTGACGGAGGGCGACAAGATCGAGACGCAGCTGCGGCTGGGCTGGTCGGTCAATACACACGGTGTGGGAGACCTTGTGGCGGTAATGGAGCAGATCACGGACGAGGAAGTAGACGCTTTGTTTGTGGAGTGCAGCGAGAAATATGAGATGCCGAGCACCAATCTTGAGGCGATACGCTATCAGCTCAAAATAGAGGCGGCGTTGCGCAGGTTTTTAAAAGATGGAAACTTTGGCGCGTTTACGACAAATTTTCAGGATTTGTGGGGGCTCCGTCAGCTGCCCGGACTTGCCTGCCAGAGGCTGATGGAAAGCGGCTATGGTTTTGGCGGGGAAGGCGACTGGAAGGTATCCGCGCTGCAACGCATCATGAAACGCATGAGCCTTGGCCTCACTGGCGGAACGGCGTTCATGGAGGACTATACCTATCACTTTGAGGAAGGCAACGAGCTGATTTTGGGTGCGCACATGCTGGAGGTAGACCCGAGCATTGCGCAGGGCAAGGTGCGCATCGACGTTTGTCCGCTGGGCATCGGCGAGCGGGAAGCGCCGGCGAGAATGATCTTTGAATCTGCCGCAGGAAAGGCGATCACCGCATCGCTTATCGATATGGGCGGCAGGATGCGCCTAATCGTGGCGGATGTGGAATGTGTGAAGCCGATTGGGAAGATGCCCAATTTACCGGTGGCAAGCACGATGTGGAAGCCGTTGCCGGATTTGCGCACGTCCGCAAAGGCATGGATCCTTGCGGGGGGCGCGCACCATTCGGTATTAAGCTATGCGCTGGGTGCAGAGCATATGCGCGATTATGCGGAAATGGCGGGTATTGAATTCGTGCATATTGGTGAAGATATCGATATCAATGATTTTAAACGCGATCTGGCGCTTGCGGATATGATGTGGCAGATGAAATAAGCGAAAAGCTATGACAACAAAAAAGGACGCTGTGCGCGTCCTTTTTTTAATTGCCGAAATCTTATTGCGCGTTGTAGGGAGCGCTGAGCGTTTCGAGGTATTCCGCCAGCACCTTGCTGCCAGCTTCATAATTGGCGGGATATTTCATGTATCCGTCCGCTTTAAGCGTCTTGCCGTCGGAAAACAATACGGACAGGCTAAAGCTGTAACCGTCCATGACCCCGTCGTCACGCTCGCTAAAGCCATTCCACGCGCCGATATCCTGCTGCGCCAAAATGGTCTTGATATCGTCAAGCGCTTCGGAAGGAATTTTACTATCTACAGACAAGTCTACGCCGTTGCTGCCACTGGCGGTAAGAACGGTCTTTCCGTCTGCATTTACGATGGTATAGTCCCAATAGCCGCCGAAATAGCTGCCGAACGAATAATGGAATTCCTGGATCGTAGCCTGCTCGATTTGCGACGCAGGTATTTTCTGCGAGCAGGAAACGAGCAAGGGAATCACCAGGAGAAGGCACAGTGCTTTTGCAATGATCGATCTTTTCAATGTTGTCACCTCATGTCTTTTGTTTCTTTAGTTGCTTTGCACGTCGCCGCATGAAAGCGGGGATCAGGGAATCTATAATTTTGTACCGAAGCATGGGAAAGGGCCTGGTCACCGTATTGAATACTTTGAAACACTTAAAGTACGTTCCCCAGCCCTCCTCCATTGGCGTATCCGCCCACGGCGTTAACGCGAGGTAGTGCTTGAAGTCCGCAGCGTACTTATGCGTGTTGCCTGCCCGCCACGGGCGTTCCTCGCCGAGATAGTGTATGATCGCCGGATGCACCTTCGTGTCGTTATATTCCTGCTCCGAGATGTAAGGTGCGGGGGATGTAAGCTTTTTAAGCGTCCGGTAAGGATAAAAATCAAAGGTGTTGCAATAATTATAGCGTGGCGAGAGTACGTATATCTCACCGGCAAGCGAACCGTTAATTGCATCCTGGTCGTTTGCAAACAGCTTTCCCTCTTTTTGGCGGTAATATTCCAGTATTTGCTGCCCGATCTTCTGTTTCCGCCACTTTTTCAGGTCGATGAGCAGCACGCCTGCATTGAAGTATGGATGCTCTCCCATGCCGAGCGACTCGCGCCGTGCAACGCTGGTCGTAGGCTCGATCGAAGCTCCGATCACGCATTTTTCCATATCTGTATTCCATAAGTCTGTCAGGTTATCGCGCGCGATGGTATCCCCATCAAGATACAGAATCCGATCGATATTTTCGGGCAACAATTTATCCAATACCAAGCGTGCAAGGACGATGCTATTCCAGCCGGATGTATCAAAAGCAAAGTCAATATAAGAGGATAAGTCCTGAATTTCGACAAAATAGACATCCCGCCCATATTGTTCTGCAAAAAGGCGTAGCTTCTCCTGATTTTCAGGGGTAACGCCCATGGACGCAACGTAAATGGAAATGGCTGGCATCTCCTTGTTGTTTTCGAATACAGAGCATATGGAAGCTGCAACCTGCGGCACAACATTATCGTCTGTCGTATAAAATACATTCATGTCATTCGTCTCCAAACTTCAGTACCGCCGGGTAATGGTTCTTCCGGTCTTCTTCGGGTGGCAAGGTCATATAATCGCCAAATTGCAGTGTGAGATGCGGGTGGGGGTCACGCGGCATACTGATCGTCGTATCTTCAAAGGGCATCTCCTGAAGAGGAAAAAGATCGGATTTTGCAAAATATATCTTTTCAGGCTCTATACCGGAAAAGTCTGTCACATAGGTATCATCGACATCCTCATACATACGCGTCGCCTTTAAATAGCGGCGGTATAAGGAAGCCTTGGAAACGTGGAACAGCTTGAGCACGCCATGCACCATATGCACGGCAGCCGAAGCGGCGGAGCGCTTGGCGCCGACGAGGGAACCCGGAAGCTTTACCTCGCCATACTCTTGCATCACGCACATGCGCGCCCAAAACCATGCTTTTTTGATCTGCTTTGCCCTCTTTTGCTCATCCGCCGCAAGTACATCGAACGGAAAGATATCGAGGAATATCCCTGACGTATACGTCCTGTTTGTGTCTGTCGCCTCTAAAAACACAGTTCCTTTTTTGGATAACTTGGCAAAGGGCAGGACGTAGCCGTCTGTATTTTCGATGGTGAGAAGGTCGTATTTTCCATCAAGCTCGCCCGGTGCAACGGTGAGAAAGCGTTCATAGTCTTCTCGCAACATACATACGTCGATATCATCGTCCCACGGGATGAAGCCATGATGGCGAATCGCACCGATGGCGGTACCCCCAAATGCAAAGTAAGGAATGCCGTGCTTTTCGCAGATAACCTTAAAATCCTTAAAAATATCAAGAATCACGCCCTGCACACGTTTTAAGGTTTGCGGATCGTATTCGTTTGCCATATTGATAACCCCAATCATTTTTTCTTGCACAACGGTTTTATTATATGTTATTTATGCGGTGAGTTCAAGACAGCAATGTAAATCGCGGTAACCTAAAAACCCCTTTTTAAAAAGGGGTTTTTAGGTGATAGTTTGTTTCTATAAAACATGCTCGGTTCTTGCGATGATATCATTTTGCAGATCGCGGTCAAGAGGTGCGAACAGCGCGCTGTAGCCCGCCACGCGTACCATCAGGTCCTTATACTTCTGCGGCTCCTTCTGAGCCTCTTTCAGTATATCTGCATTGACAATGTTGAACTGGATGTGCATCCCTTTCAAATCTCCTAAGAAGGTGCGCACGAGGGATGTGAATTTCTGCCGCCCTGTCTCCGTATCCACAGAGGAGGGGCTGAGCTTTAAATTGAGCAGCGCGCCACCCGAAACGAGTACGGTGGGCAGCTTGCTGACCGATTTTAGCGAAGCGGTAGGGCCGTGCGTATCTGTGCCGTGCATAGGGGCTGTCGTATCTGCTAACGGTTCGCCCGCCACGCGCCCGTCCGGTGTTGCTCCCACCATAGCGCCGAAGGGAACGTTGGCGGAGATCGTGCTGGTGGACGGCTGCCACATCGCGCCGATGGGCCCGCGCCCGTAACGCGTCGTCTTGTATTTTACGATCTCTTCGCAGATGAAGCGGAAGTATTCCACTGTCAGGTCGTCCACGTAATCGTCGTCGTTGCCGTATTTCGGTGCGTTGAGCAACAATTGCTGCACCTCCGGCCCTGTGGGCGAGGTCTGCGTATCTTTAAAATCCGTGCGCATTGCGTGCATGACCTGCTGTGCGCTTAAGGACTGGTCTTCAAAAACAACTTTTTTGATCGCTGCCAGGCAGTTTCCCACGTTTGCCGTACCGATGAATTCAGGCCCTGCATAATCGTAATACATGCCGCCTTCCTTCAGGCCGCGCCCGCGCCCGATGCAATCTTCTATGAGCATGGAGACGAGTGGGTCGCCGATGTATTGCTCGGTGCATTTGTCGATAATATTGTCCCAGATGACCTGCTCGCGGATGTACCATGCGCTGAACTGTTTGATGGCGTCGAACACCTCGTCAAACGTTTGAAACGTGGTCAGGTCTCCGTTGCCGGGATGCGGACAGATGCCTGTTTTCGGGTCTACACCGTTGTTCAAAGCGACCTCTACGATCTTACCTAAGTTGATGAGCCCCGAGCCATTGGGACGGTGGCCGCATTTGCCTTCGCATACCGCTTCCACGCACCCAACGACAGAATATTCCGTTGCGTCTTCCACGGACATGCCGCGGTTGACAAGGGCGGGGATATAGATTTCATCACTGTAAAACGCCGGTTGGCCGCCACCTAAGCGGATGCAGTCGAGGCACGACTGGATGAACCTGTTGGACACACGGTCGTGGTAACGCGCAGATACGGAGGGCGTGTGTAAACGGATCGCGGCCTGTGTTTCTAAGATCAGGTAGGAAAGCTCGTTTGTCGCGTCGTGGCCGTTTTTATTTTGCCCGCCGATCGTGATGTTCTGGAACAGCTGGTAGCCGGAAAACGACTTTTGGTTATCAAACGTAAATATTTTATTCAATTGGAACAGCTTTAGGAACAGGCAGCTTAGAAGCTCTACAGCGTCGTCAGAGGAGGAGAGCTCGCCTGTTTCCAGATCGTTTTTGTAATAGGAATATAAATTGGTATCCATACGGCCGAGCGAATAGGAATGCCCGTTGTTCTCGATCTGGATGACCATGTTGATGAACCAGTAGGCTTGCAGCGCCTCGTGGAGCGTGCGCGCGGGATGCTCCGGCACATGGCTGCAGATATCTGAAATTTTTGTAAGCTCCGCCTTACGCTGCGGGTCGCTTTCTTTTTCTGCCCTCTCTTTTGCAAGGGCGGCGTAGCGGTGCGCAAAGGCGGTGATCGCGTCGCACAGGATGATACACGACTGAAGAAATGGCAGCTGCGTCATATCGTCGGGCACGGACATATCCAACGAATCGATTTTTTCCTGCGCCTGCGTTTTAAAGGAAATGAGTCCTTCATAGGCCACGCGCTTCAAGTCCACGGTCAGGTGCCCGTCTGCGCCGTTCATCAGCCAGTATGAATCGACCGCGCCGATCGCGCCGGTATCGCGGATGTCGTCCGTAAGAAGCTTTTCGCAATGCTCTGCGTGTGTTTTACCCTTCCAGAAGGGCGCTAAGTCACGAATGTTTTTTTCGTGTTCTTCGCTGATGACAAAGCGGTCTCCCTGCCGCTCGTCCGGCCGCATGGGCTTTCCGTCGAGCTCGTCGAGGATCCAGTTGATCGAAAACTCCGGAAAAACAGGTGCGCTGCGCGGTGTGCTGGCCTGGTTGCCGACCAGCA
>NZ_JAYFPU010000229.1:0-7117 GCF_034927525.1 Christensenella sp. | reverse complement strand
CGCATATCCAGATGTTTGAGGCCGAATGGCGTAACCGCAAGGGCAAACGCGCAGGCCGCGCGGAATATGTGCCGCTCTACGAAATGGACGACGCAATCGGTGCGATCTCGCTCTTTGTCCCCTGCCAATACGAAACTGATATCGCTTTATACGACGGGATTTCCGTCCGCTATACCGACGCAGGACATTTACTCGGCTCCGCCAGCATCACACTGGATATCACGGAAGACGGCATCCACAAAAAGATCGTCTTTTCAGGCGATATCGGCAACGTGAATCAACCTCTGATCCGCGACCCGCAATACCTTACGGATGCGGATTATGTGGTGATGGAGAGTACATACGGCGACCGGAGCCACGGCATAAAGCCCGACTATGTGGCCGAGCTGTCAGCACTCATTCAAAAGACGTTTGACCGCGGCGGCAATGTGGTCATTCCCTCCTTTGCCGTAGGGCGCACGCAGGAGCTGCTGTATTTCATGCGTATCATCAAAGAGCGCGGCCTCGTAGCGGGCCACGGCAATTTTACCGTGTATGTGGACAGTCCCTTAGCGATCGAGGCGACAAACATTTTTAATGAAAACAGCCGCGGCTATTATGACGAAGAAGCGGCGGAGCTGATCAGGAATCACATCAACCCCATCGCGTTTTCAGGACTCAAAACATCCGTCACCAGCGAAGATTCCAAGATGATCAATGCGGACAAACAACCAAAGGTCATCATCTCCGCAAGCGGCATGTGCGATGCGGGCCGCATCAAGCATCACTTAAAGCACAATCTCTGGCGGCGCGAATGTACTGTGCTGTTTGTCGGTTATCAGGCCGTGGGTACGCTGGGACGCAAGATTCTGGAAGGCGCGCAGCAGGTCAAGCTGTTCGGCGAAGAAGTCACAGTTTCCGCCGACATCCGTACCTTGGAAGGGATCAGCGGTCACGCCGACAACGGCGGCCTCATCCGTTGGATCAGCAGTTTTACGCCCAAGCCGCAGCGTGTGTTTGTCACGCACGGTCAGGCCGCGGTATGCGACTTTTTTGCGGACAGGCTAAGGGACGAACTGAAGCTCAACGCTTTTGCACCATATCCCGGCGCGCTGGCAGACCTTTCGTCAGACACGATCCTACAGGAAGGCGTGCGGGAAAAAGCACCCGTCAAGACGCTATCGCGTCCGGATACCATATTCGACCGCCTTGTTGCGGCAGGCGAACGCCTGATGGGCGTGATCCACAAAAACCGTGGCGGCGCGAACAAAAGCCTTGCAAAATTCACCGATCAGGTCAACAGCCTTTCTGACAAATGGGAGAGATAACAAAAAACCGGTCATGAAATACATGACCGGTTTTTATTTTTCTTCTTAATGTCCGTGTTCGTCTTCGCTGTTATCCGGCTTCTTGAGCCCTTCAATAACGATCCCGTTTTTCTCCGCATAGTCCCACAGCGCCGCATGGATGGCCTCTTCCGCCAATACAGAGCAATGCACCTTGACCGCCGGAAGTCCATCAAGCGCTTCCATAACGGCTTTGTTCGTTACCTCCAGCGCTTCCTGTATGGTTTTTCCCTTGATCATTTCGGTCGCCATACTGCTTGTCGCGACCGCAGCACCGCAGCCGAACGTTTTGAACTTCACATCGCGGATCACGCCCGCATCGTCAACATCCAAAAATATTCTCATAATATCGCCGCATTTTGCGTTGCCGACCGTACCGACGCCGCTCGCGTTTTCCAATTCTCCCATATTCCGCGGATGCTGGAAATGTTCCAATACTTTTTCACTATACATAATCTGGTCCTTCCTTTCGTTACTTCGCCTGCGACTTCATAAAATCATCGTAGAGCGGCGACATATTCCTGATTTGCTGCACCACCGTCTTAAGCGTATCTACAACATAATCCATTTCTTCTATTGTATTTGTTTCGTTGAGCGTAATACGAAGCGAGCCATGCGCGATCTCATGCGGCAGCCCGATCGACAAAAGCACATGCGACGGATCGAGGGATCCTGACGTGCAGGCGCTTCCGGAAGAACCGCAAATGCCATTCATATCGAGCATTAAGAGGAGCGCTTCTCCTTCAATGAACCGGAAACAGAAATTTGCGTTATTGGGCAGCCTCTTGTGCCTGTCGCCATTGAGACGTACATATTCGATCTCGCTTAACACACGGTCAATCAGGTGATCGCGCAACGCGATTTCTTTTTGCGTCCGCTCCTCTAAGGTAGCGGCTTCGATCTCGATCGCTTTTGCAAGCCCCACGATGCCCGGCACGTTTTCCGTACCCGCGCGCTTGCCGCGTTCCTGCGCCCCGCCATGAATAAAAGGCTTTAACTTGATACCCTTGCGCACATACAAAAATCCAATACCCTTAGGGCCATTGAGTTTATGTCCGCTCGCGCTCAGCATGTCAATATTGCATTCATCCACATTGATCGGAATCTGGCAGTATGCCTGCACCGCGTCAGTATGAAACACGATCTTATGCTCTCTGGCGATTGTACCGATTTCCTTGATCGGTTCGATCGTCCCGATCTCGTTGTTCGCATACATGATGGAAATAAGGATCGTTTCCGGACGAATCGCCGCTTCCAGCTCCTCCGGCCTCACGAATCCATATTCGTCCACATCGAGGTACGTTACATCGTAGCCCTGTGTCTCCAGATATTCACACGTATGCAGGATCGCGTGGTGCTCGATCTTGCTGGTAATAATATGATTGCCTTTGTTCTTATACGCCTGCGCAGTGGAAATAAGCGCCCAGTTGTCCGATTCGCTGCCGCCCGCCGTGAAATAAATTTCTTCGGGCTTAGCGCCTAGCGTATCGGCTATCACCTTACGCGCATCGTCGACCACTTCCTTGTTTTCGGCCGCGAACTGATAAATACTCGATGGATTCCCAAATTTCTCAGAGAAATAGGGGAGCATAGCGTCCACCACCTCGGGGCGCGTCGCCGTTGTCGCTGCGTTGTCCAGATAAATAAACTTTCCCATCTTCGCGTTACTCCTCATGAAAATTAATGATAATCTGCCGCACGTCTGGAAGGAGAACAAATACCGTTTTCCTGTTCTACCAAAGTGCTCAGCTTGATTTCGTCCACGATCTCATTGATCCCGTCGTTTAAACGCTGCCACACATACTTGGATGCGCACGAACCGGATTGCTCACATCCACCCTCGCCCACCAGCGCCGGACAATCGATGGGGCTCAAATCGCCCTCCAGCGCCCGCAGGATATCCCCTACCGAGATATCATCCATCTTCTTCGCCAGCACATAACCGCCCTGTGCCCCGCGGATACTGCTTACAAGTCCTGCCTTTTTCAGCTTGCCCACAAGCTGCTCCAGATAGCTTTCGGAAATACTCTGGCGCGCCGCGATACTGCTAATGGAAACTGCTTCTTCACTATCGCTGCTTGCTAAGTCTATCATTGCCCGCAGCCCGTATCTTCCCTTTGTCGATAATTTCATTCCGGCAGTCCCCCTTTCAATTCCCACTATATTACTCTGATATATTAATACACCCCGTACCAAATGTCAAACACAATTTCCACTATTTTAGTGTGAATTAAAAAATATTTTTACCAAAAATTTTAAAAACAAAAAAACTGGATGTTTTGTACACTATATATGTGTATTATATAGGTATATATGAATTTTATCAGAGAGGTTTTTGTATGTCTATTTTTAAAAGCTTTGTCGGTTACTACAAGCCCTACAGGAAGATGTTTTATTTTGACCTGTTTTGCGCGCTTGTCGTATCCATCGTGGATCTTGCCTTTCCGCAGATCCTGAATTTTCTAACAGGCGGGCTGTACACAATGGATGCGGATATCATCGTCCGTTCCCTGTGGATCGTGGCCATCTCCCTCGTTGTCATGTATCTGATCCGCTATGGCTGCCAGTATTACATCACCACTTGGGGGCACGTCATGGGCGCGCAGATGGAAAGCGATATGCGCCAAGACCTGTTCGACCAGATGCAACGGCTTTCGTTTTCCTATTACGATAAAAATAATACGGGAGATATGATGTCGCGGCTTGTTTCCGATCTGTTTGATATCTCAGAGCTCGCGCACCACGGCCCGGAAAACATCTTTATTTCAGCGCTGAAAATCATCGGCTCGTTTGTGCTGCTGATGTTTATCAACGTCCCGATGACGCTCATCCTGCTTGCCGTCACTGCTCTTATGATCGCGTTTTCCATCAGTAAAAACAGAAAGATGCGCGCAATTTTTATGGACAACCGCAAAAAAATCGCGGGTGTAAACCAGCAGGTGCAGGATAGCCTGTCGGGTATCCGCGTCGTCAAATCGTTTGCCAACGAGGATCTCGAGCGCGAGAAATTCGAATACAGCAATTTAGAATTTCTGGATTCCAAAAAGAGCAGTTACAAAGTCATGGGCACGTTTCACGCGGGCAATAATTTCTTTACCGGCCTGCTCTATACAGCCGTACTTGTTTCGGGCGGATTCTTCATCGCAAATGGTACGCTGCGCGTTACCGATCTTGCGATCTATGCCCTGTACATCGGCATTTTTGTCGCGCCCATCGATGTGCTGATCAATTTTACAGAACAATTTCAAAAAGGCTACGCCGGTTTTAAGCGCTTTTTAGAGATCATCCATACCGAGCCGGATATCAAGGAAAAGAAAAACGCGCAGCCCCTGCATAACGTAGCAGGCAACATCGAATACCAGGATGTTTCATTTGGTTACGATCACGACTCTCACGTGTTCGAACACATCGATATTTCCATTCCCGCCGGAAAGACGGTCGCGCTTGTCGGCCCGTCAGGCGGCGGAAAAACCACGTTTTGTTCCCTGCTGCCCCGCTTCTACGATGTTTCAAAGGGTGCGGTAAAAATTGACGGACAGGACGTACGCGATACGACGCTTAAGTCACTGCGCAGCACGATCGGCATCGTCCAGCAGGACGTTTATATGTTCGGCGGAACGATCCGCGACAACATCGCCTATGGCAAGCCCAAGGCAACGGACGAGGAGATCATAAAGGCCGCAAAGGACGCGAACATCCACGACTTCATACAGGCGCTGCCCGACGGTTACGATACAAGCGTCGGCGAACGCGGCGTACGTCTTTCAGGCGGACAAAAACAGCGCATCGCCATTGCGCGTGTGTTCCTGAAAAACCCGCGTATCCTCATTCTTGACGAGGCGACCTCCGCTCTTGACAACGAGAGCGAACGTCACATCCAAGCATCTCTTGAAAAACTGTCTAAAGACCGTACAACCATCGTCATTGCGCACCGCTTAAGCACCATCCGTAACGCGGACGAGATCATCGTCATGAGCAACGAAGGAATACAGGAGCGTGGTTCGCATGCAGAGCTGATTGGCAAAAACGGCCTCTACGCCAGCTATTACAATATGCAATTCGAGGGATTGAATGATTAAGGAAATTTTGTCAGTCTTTAAGAATTTCTCTGCTTTTTTTGTATAATATCCCTGATCACATGAAACCCCACATTGACCAAAATAGCAACGACCGCCCCTACGGCTGTAGCGATCAGCCTGATGAGGGCAAAACGGAATCCCTGATCCGGCTCAATGATCAATGTCACCATAATCAACGTGGCAATGACCCCCTTCACTGCGTTCAGACGTTTCGATCCCCCCACCAGGTACGCACCCGCAATACAAAGTACAGGGATGAATACTATCTGAAACACGGCCACAACGTCCGCTAATTCGACGATAACGTAATACAGGCTTCCAATGGCTCCGCCAACGGCAGTCCCTATCAATCTTTGTTTCGTAAAATCAACCATGTTCGAAGTCTGTGGATCAATACCAAGAATCGCGGACAAACAGGATACCATCATCGCCTCTACCCGGTCTTCTTGGCCAAAAATGTAATAGAGCGAAATACAGGCAAAGATACTGAACGCCATTTTAAAGATTCGGATATCGATTTTCAGACCAAACATATCACACCTTCTTTTACGAGACCGTTCCATCCCCCATTGTATCTGCGTTACGATATATAGCTGTTGTTAGCGGCGTTTTTCGCATCCCCTCTTGTCGTCAGTAAAACAAAAACAAGCCCCACGACAGAAAATGCTCCAATTACAATAAAGCCTGCCGCATAAGAGAAACCATCGGCAAATATGCCCAGAATGATCGGCCCCAATGTGGAACCTATGCTGTACAGAGCCTGATACAGCCCCATTCCTGCCGTTTTTTGTTCTTCTTTCAAGCCTTTCACTGCATATGTCATAAAGATCGTGTTTGGAGCTGCATAGCTGAACCCGCCGATGACCTGCACCACCATCAGCAGCCATATACTATGAACAAAGGGGATGCTTACAGCGTATCCCGCAAGGATTAGGAACCCAACAACACCCGTTTTTGTAGCATTCAACCGTTTTCCGGCTTTCGTTGTTACAAAAATCGATCCAATGATGGAGGCTGCAACAAAAAGCGCATTTACAATACCTGTTTCAGTTCCACTTGCGCCAATATCCTGCGCCATCTTAGGGGTAAAAGAAAACGCCGTCGCAAACACAACTGTTTTAAGCAAAATGGCTGCGACCGAAAAAACGATCAATTCCCTGTTTTTCATTATTCCAGCGATCTTCGTCTTATCGATCTTCACCGGTTCCGATGCTTGTTCCTTCACAAACAAGGAGAGGATCATCCCCATTATTGCTGCAATAAAACTAATAAAAAACAATTCCTTGATCCCGGCCTTTTGATAAAAAAAACCACCCACCAAAAACGACGCGAATATCCCTGCCTGCGTCATAGCATTGATCGCGCCCATCGCCTTCGTACTACTATCTTCCGCATAATATTTTGAATAAAGCATGGTAAATGCAACAAACATAGTGCTGGATACCCCGGCAATCACGCACCCTATAAAGATGATTACCGGTGTTGGATAAAGATACATGATACCTGCCGCCAGCGCGGAAAAAACCATCCCGGATACTATGAACACCTTCTGCTTTCCAAGCATATCCGATTTCAGTCCCAATGGAAAACGCAGTGCAATCTGCATAAACATATGCGAACCAAAAATAACGCCTGCAAGCGTTGCCGATAATCCCAATGAAATCAGATAGGGTGTTAAAAAAGGTAAATAAAGATACAGTGAGAAAAAGAAAA
>NZ_JAYFPU010000300.1:0-4870 GCF_034927525.1 Christensenella sp. | reverse complement strand
CCACCTTTACAGTGCCCATAAACTTTCCTTCCGGAAAGCCGCTTTGTTTATCTGCCATTTCGATAGCCTCCTGTTCCAAACATTCATACAAGTTATACTATTCATACTTGTTATACAAATCATACTGCTTGCACTTTTGATTGTCAATATAAAAAGCAGCCGGAATTGCTTCCGGCTGCTTTTGAAAGAGGATCGATGATTTTGTAATTCTTTAGAACTCCACATCCTTGCCATAAAAAGCGCAGTCGAGCACTTTGCGCATGGCGGCGACATCTGTCTGACGCGGGTTGCTGCCCGTGCAGGGGTCTGCAGTTGCGTGCTCGGCGATGAACTGCGCAACCTTTAAATAATCTTCCTCAGAAACGCCGTTCGCTTGATAGGACTGCTCGATACCGAGCTTGGCATTCATTTCTTTGATCGCTTCTACCAGCGAATTGATGAGCTGCTGGGACGTTGCGCCCTGCAGACCAAGCGCTCTTGCAATGTCCGCCAGACGTTCGGGGACAGCCTTGGCGTTGTATTCGATGACGAACGGAAGCAGGATCGCGTTGCAGCGGCCGTGCGGGATATCGAACTGCGCACCCGTCTTGTGCGCGAGCGAATGGCAGATACCGAGCAGCGCATTGGAGAACGCCATGCCCGCCATGCACTGTGCGACGTGCATATTGCCTCTTGCTTCCTCGTTGCCGTCTATGGAAGCCATAATGTTTTCATAGATCATCTGGATGGCCTTTAAGGACAGCGCATCGGAAAAGGGGCTGTGTAGCGCGGCGACATATGCCTCAATGGCGTGTGTCAGCGCGTCCATACCGGTGTCAGCCGTCAAGGACTTGGGCATGGTGAGCGGGATGCTGTTGTCAAGGATCGCGATGTCGGGCGTGATCTCGAAGTCTGCCAGCGGATATTTGATCAGTGTGTTATAGTCTGTGATGACCGAAAAAGCGGTGACTTCTGTTGCTGTACCCGAAGTGGAAGGGATGGCTACGAAGATCGCTTTCTGGCGCAATTTCGGCATCGTGAAGGGATCCTTGATATCGTCAAACGTTTTTTCCGGATATTCGTAGAATACCCACATTGCCTTTGCCGCGTCGATGGGGGAGCCGCCGCCGATGGATACGATCACATCCGGCTCGAAGTCGCGCATTGCCTGTGCGCCACGGTATACGGTCTCGACAGACGGATCGGGCTCTACGCCCTCGAAGAGCTTTGTCTCAAGTCCTGCTTCGTGCAGGATATTCTCGAGCTTATCCAAAAAGCCGAATTTCTGCATGGACGTGCCGCCTGTGACGATGATCGCTTTTTTGTAGCCTTTGAGGCAGGAAAGCTCCTCCATTGCGTTGGGACCAAAGTACAGGTCGCGTGGTAACGTAAATCTTGCCATAATATATATATCCTTTCAAATAAAATAGTTTACATTATATATATAAACAGTTTGTTAAAAAAATATCAATATAATTCTTGCGACTCATCGCTTTCCCGCAGCAGTTTTTTATATTTCATATGGTAAAATGTATCCCGTGTGTAGGCGGGCATGGTATGTGTTATAATACTGGTATGCAAAAGCTTGTGAAATATTTGAAAAACTACAAAAAAGAAGTGATATGGGGGCCGGTGTTCAAGCTCATAGAAGCGATCCTTGAACTGATCGTTCCGCTGATCATGGCAAACATCATCGATATCGGCATCAAGGGAGAGGACAGCGATTATGTGTGGCGCATGGGGGCTCTGATGATTGTTCTTGCTGCGGTGGGGCTCACGTGTGCACTTATTTGCCAGTTTTTTGCCGCCAAAGCCTCGCAGGGGTTTGGTACAGACCTGCGCAACAAGCTGTTTGCGCATATCAATAGTTTGTCATATGCGGAGATCGACAAGCTGGGCACACCGTCGCTTGTTACACGTATCACCAACGATGTGAACCAATTACAGGTCGCGGTGGCGATGCTGATACGGCTGGTGATCCGTGCGCCGTTTTTGGTGATTGGCGCGACAGTGATGGCGATGATCATCGATCTGCAGATGTCGCTTATTTTTATTGCGGCGGCGGCGGGTATCGCGGTCGTGCTTTATCTCGTCATGAGCCGCAGCGTACCTTTTTATAATACCATCCAGAAGCTGCTTGACAGGATCTCGTTGGTGACGCGGGAGAACCTTTCGGGCGCGCGGGTGATCCGCGCATTTTCCAAACAGAAAAAGGAACGGAAACGTTTTGAAGATACCAGCAACGAGCAAAAAGACGCGGCGATCCGCATGGGAAAAATATCCGCGCTGCTCAATCCGCTTACCTATCTGATCGTGAATCTGGGCATCGTGGCGATCATCTGGTTTGGCGGTGGCGCAGTCAATACCGGACATCTGGAGCAGGGCGAGATCGTGGCACTTGTCAACTATATGACGCAGATATTGTTGGCGCTTATCGTGGTGGCGAACCTGGTCATCATCTTTACGCGGGCTGCGGCCTCGGCGGCGCGCGTCAATGAGGTGCTGGATACGCACAGCGTTTTGAGCGACGCAGGCAATGAAGAAAATATAAGGAAAGAGCATGCGGATGCGCCGAAGATCGAGTTTGAGCGCGTATCCTTTCAATATGGAGACAATGGCGGCGAGAGTGCGCTTAGGGACGTTTCCGTGCGCATTTACACGGGACAGACGATCGGCGTGATCGGCGGCACGGGCAGCGGAAAGTCTACGTTTGTCAATTTGATCCCGCGCTTTTATGACGCGACACGCGGCAAGGTATTTGTGGACGGGACAAATGTCCGCGACTATACATTTTCGCAGCTGCGCAAAGACGTGGGCATTGTGCCGCAGCGTGCCGTATTGTTCGCGGGCAGCATACGTGACAATATGCGCTGGCGGGATGAAAGCGCAACGGATGGGCAAATCATCGAAGCGCTCAAGGTAGCGCAGGCCTGGGAGTTTGTTAAGAAGCTGCCGCAGCAGCTTGACACACAGATTTTGCAGGGCGGGCAAAATCTTTCGGGCGGACAAAAGCAGAGGCTGACCATTGCGCGGGCGCTGGTGGGCGATCCGCAGATACTGATCCTTGACGACAGCGCTTCGGCGCTGGATTTTGCAACGGACGCAGCCTTGCGCAAGGCGATCCGGCAATTTGGGAAGGGCATCACGGTGATCATGGTATCGCAGCGCGCGACGACCGTCAAAAATGCGGATAAGATCATTGTATTTGACGAGGGCGAGGTCGCGGGCATCGGTACGCACGATGAGCTGTTTGAAACAAACGATGTGTACCGCGAGATTTGTTTGTCTCAGCTCGAGCGAAGCGAGGTGGTCGGATGAACAAGCATGTGATCGTACGTTTGCTCGGTTATTTGAAGCCGTATGCCGGTTTTCTTGTGTTTGCGCTTATAAGCGCGGTCGTGAATGTTGCGATGACGCTGTGGGCACCGGTGCTCATTGGACAGGCGGTCGACCTGATCGTCGGGACGGGCAACGTCGGCTTTGCGGCGATCGTCCCTATTCTGGCGACGCTCGGGGTGTCGATCGGTCTTGCGGTGTTTTTCCAGTGGCTGATGACGTTGTGTACCAACCAGGTGACGTATCGCACGGTGCGCGACCTGCGAGTGGATGTGTTCAATAAATTGACAGAGGTCCCTTTGAGGACGATCGACGGACGTCCGCACGGCGACCTGATCAGCCGGGTGGTAAACGATATCGACCAGATATCCGATGGGCTGCTGCAAGGGTTTTCGCAGCTTTTTACAGGGGTTGTCACCATCATCGGGACGCTGCTCTTTATGTTGTCTATCAACGTATCGATCGCGTTGGTGGTCATTCTGGTCACGCCGCTTTCGTTTTTTGTGGCGGCATTCATTGCCAAGCGCTCTTATAATATGTTCCGCAAGCAGGCGGAGGTGCGCGGCGAGATCGGCGGGTATGTGGAGGAAATGATCGGCAACCAGAAGGTCGTTAAGGCATTCGGGTATGAGGAAAAGGCACAAAAGAAATTTGAGGAGATCAACGGACGGCTTTATTATTTCGGCGTGCGGTCGCAGTTTTATTCGTCTATGACCAACCCGTGTACGCGCTTCGTGAATGCGATCGTCTATGCGGCGGTGGGTGTTGCGGGCGCATTGACTGCGATCATGGGCGGTATTTCCATCGGGCAGCTGACCAGCTTTTTGATCTATGCGAACCAGTACACAAAACCATTCAACGAAATTTCCGGCGTGGTGACGGAGCTGCAAAACGCGTTTGCTTCTGCCCGTCGTGTTTTTGAGATATTGGACGAGCCGGGGCAGACGCCGGACGGCAGCGACGCAGTTGTGATGACAAAAAGCGACGGCAGAGTGGAGCTGAAGAATGTTTCGTTTTCTTACACGCCGCAGAGGAAGCTGATCGAGGGACTGAATCTTGTCACGAAATCAGGCGAGCGCGTGGCGATCGTCGGGCCGACAGGCAGCGGAAAAACGACGCTCATCAATTTGCTGATGCGTTTTTATGACGTGGATAAGGGAGAGATCAGTATCGACGGCGTGGACATCCGTACGATCACGCGCAACAGTATGCGCAGTATGTATGGCATGGTATTGCAGGAAACATGGCTTTTTTCGGGAAGTGTGCGTGATAATATCGCATATGGGAAAGAGGGAGCGACAGAGGATGAGATCATTGCCGCGGCCAAGGCGGCGCATGCGCATGGCTTTATTATGCGGCTAAAGGACGGATATGACACCATCATTGGCGAGGACGGCGGCAATATTTCGCAGGGGCAAAAGCAGCTGTTGTGTATTGCGCGCGTGATGCTTACAAAGCCGCCGATGCTGATACTGGACGAGGCGACAAGAAGCATTGACACGCGTACGGAAATGCAGATACAACGCGCGTTTGAGAAGCTGATGAAGGGGCGTAC
>NZ_JAYFPU010000284.1:0-15068 GCF_034927525.1 Christensenella sp. | reverse complement strand
GGCGGCAATCGTTTCTTCAGGCGTGAAGCACACCTTACAATTGCGGTGTCCGTCGTTGTGATATTTTCCTTCTTCCGGAAAAAATTCCAGCGTGCCGTAAAACTCGTCCGTATCACGGTTTGCAAGTGCACGGGCAACGCTGGGATAGGAAAGCTCTGTATTGAAAATATTTGCTTCCCGCGCAAGATTCGCGGGGGAGTGTGCGTCTGAATTGGATACCATCGTAAAGCGGTCAAGCGCCGACAGTCGCCAGTTCATGGGCGGGTCGGAGGACAACCCTGTCTCCAGCGCGTGGATATACGGCGTTAAATCTTCAAAGCATTCTTCTATCGTATCGAAGCCAGAATAGGCGCCAAACAATGAAAAGTGCGGCGTCCAGATATGCGCGGGAATAAAGATGGCTTCGGGGCAGATGTCAAGCGTGATCTCGAGAAGATTATGGCTGTCCAGCCCGAGAATGGGCCGCCCGTCCGAATGCAGGTTGCCGATCAGCTCCAAATGCTTGGAAAGCGCCTCCGCTTTTTCGACGGAGGGCAGCAGGATGACGTTGTGCACCTTGCGTACTCTGCCGTTTTTCTTATAGATCGAGCTGATCTCGCCGGAAACGACAAAACGGGGCGAAGCGTCGCCCCCCACTGTTTCCGCGATGCGGTAATCATGCTTTAGACGGTAGAGGCCTTCCTCTGCCGGAATGAATTTTTCTTTGAGTTCTTCGCGCCAGGCCGGATGGGTAAAATCGCCCGTGCCGAGCAGGTCTATGCCCTTGCGGCGCGCCCACAGGTCAAGATATTCAGGCACACATTCTTTGCTTGTTGCCCGTGAATACTTTGAATGGATGTGCAGGTCGGCAATGAACATACGCTTACTCCTGTTCTTCCCGTGGCACAAAATGGTCGCACTGGCGTTTGTCGCCGGTGAGCATATCAGGGTCGATATCGCCATAGACCTGGCACGAACGCAGTTCGGGCATACCCGGCGCGAACGTCAGTACGCCATAGTGGATGCAGTTGAAGCAAAGAACGTTTTCTTCGTTGATATAATTTTGTTTGATCACCAGTCCCATATTATGTGCGCTCCTTGATTGATATATTTCTATTATACCGCGTTTTGCTTAGAACACAAGAAACGGGATGTGAACAATCGCGGTGCTTCTAGAGAAGCTCGCCGTACCGTTTGACGAACTTCTTTTTGAGCAGCGTGACAAGCAGCATATAGGCGATGATCGTCAGTGCCAGCATAAGGAAATATACAGCAGGCATGGGCGACATACCGAGCTCGCGGCCGACAATGGTATAGGGAATGAGCGTTCCCCCGATGATGCCGATGGTCGTGAGCAGCGTGACCTGCCATGACGCACGGCTTTTTATAAACGGCGTATGCGGCGTGCGGATCAGGTGGATGACCAGCGTCTGCGTCCACAAAGATTCCACAAACCAGCCCGCATGGAACAAGGCGACAAAGCTTTCCTGCGCGCCCTCGCCAAGCGTATGGTATGCTCCGCCGATGACAAGCGGACAGATTACAAAATACAGCAGCAGGTAGGTAGTGATATCGAAAACCGAGCTGGTCGGCCCGATCCATACCATAAACTTGCTGATGGAGGAAGCATCCCATTTGCGTGGCTTTTTCAGGTAGTCCGCGTCCACGTTGTCCCACGGCATAGCAAGGCACGAGACGTCGTAGATCAGGTTGAGCAACAGAATCTGCACGGGCGTCATGGGCAGGAAGGGCAAAAACGCGCTTGCCGCAAGGACGGAAAACATGTTGCCGAAATTGGAGCTTGCCGTCATTTTGATGTATTTGATGCTGTTGGCATACGTCTTGCGTCCTTCGATCACGCCTTCCTCCAGCACCATCAGGTCTTTTTCCATCAGAATGATGTTGGCGGACTCCTTGGCAATGTCCACAGCCGTATCGACCGAAATACCTACGTCCGCTTCCTTCATGGCGGCGGCGTCGTTGATCCCGTCGCCGAGGAAGCCCACCGTGTGACCCTTTGCGCGCAGGGCGGACACGATACGCGATTTTTGGCTGGGGGAAAGCTTTGCGAATACGTGCGTGCCTTCCACCACATCAAGGAGCATGTCGTCGTCCATCGCCTCTACGTCTGCGCCGAGCAAAATGTGGTCAGCGGAAATGCCTACCTTGCGGCAGATGTATTTTGTCACCGCATCGTTGTCGCCAGTTAGTACCTTTACATCCACGCCATATTCAAGCAGCGCCTTGAGCGCTTTTTTGGTGCTTTCCTTGGGTGGATCGAGGAAAGCAAGATAGCCGATCAGCACCATATCTGATTCGTCGGCGACAGAAAAAGCGCCCGCCGGCGACGGATTTGTTTTGTGCGCGATGCCGAGAACGCGCATACCGTTTGCGTTGTATGTGGCAACGGTTTTGAGTATCTCGTCCTTGACCTCGTCTGTGATAGGCTCGACCTTACCCTGATACTCCGCATATGTGCTCACAGCAAGCATTTCTTCGATCGCGCCCTTGGTGATGAGCTGTGTCTTGCCGTTTTTATCCTCTACCACGACGCTCATGCGGCGGCGGTTAAAATCAAACGGGATCTCGTCGACCTTTTGATAGTTTTGTATGAGCTCGGCCATGCCCTGCTCCTCGGCGTGGTCGACAACGGCGATGTCCATCAGGTTTTTAAGGCCTGTCTGGTGATAGCTGTTTAAAAAAGCGTGGCGAAGAACGCGCTCGTCTTCGTTGCCGTGGATGTCGAGGGAATATTCCAGCACGACCTTATCCTGCGTGAGCGTGCCTGTCTTATCTGTACAAAGTACGTCCATCGCGCCAAAGTTCTGGATGGCGTGCAGGTCTTTGACGATGACCTTTTTCTTGGACATTGCGACCGCGCCCTTGGCAAGGTTGGCGGAAACGATCATAGGAAGCATTTCGGGCGTTAAGCCCACCGCTACGGAAATGGCGAACAAAAAGGCCTGCATCCAGTCGCCCTTGGTAAAGCCGTTGAGGAACAAAACGATGGGAACCATGACCAGCATAAAGCGGATCAGGATCCATGAGACAGAATTAAGACCTTTTTCAAAGCTTGTCTTGGGCTTCTTTTCCGTGATCTGATGCGCCAGGGAGCCAAACATGGTATCGTCGCCCACGGTGATCACGATGGCGGTCGCGCTGCCGCTGACGACATTACTGCCCATGAATGCAAGGTTGTTTTTATCAAGCACGCCCGGCTCGCCGCTTTTTATGGCGCGCCCAAATTTTTCAACCGGTTCGCTTTCGCCTGTCAGGGAGGACTGGCTGACAAACAAGTCTTTTGCCTGCAGGATGCGCACGTCGGCAGGGATCATGTCGCCCGCCGCAAGACGGATGATATCACCGGTGACGATCTCGTCTAAAGGTATCTCCGATTCCTTACCTTCACGGATGACGGCAGTCGTCGTCTCTACCATTTCAGAGAGCTTTTCAGCGGATTTTTCCGAGCGTGTCTCCTGTACAAACTGGAGCGTGCCCGAGACAATGACCATAGAAAGTACGATCACAACGGATAGGATGTCCTGATCTCCTGATTCGGCAAACAAAAAATCTGTAAAAAAGGAAATGATTGCAAGCGCGATCAGCACAAGCGTAAACGGATTGATGAATGCGCGCACAAGCCTCTTTAAGAGGGAATCGCCTTTTTGGTACGTGATGCGGTTTTCACCGAAGCGGTCGCGCATCTCGCGGACGTCGTCCGGCGCGTAGCCTTCGTATGTGTTGGTGTAAATATCGAGAACGCTGTCCTGGCTTTTTTGGGAAGCCTCTACGAGCCGCTTGTTGGCTTGCATGGACGCGGACAACGGCAAAGCGATATTTTTTTTCATCTTATTCATCGGCGTACTCCTCCTTTCGGCATAAAACAAAAATCCCCGCCAAAGCATGAACGCTCATGACGGGGAAACCACACATCAAAAACATACAAAAATTTTGTACTACCGTTCAAGCTTCAGCATCGCAGGGCGATGAAATTGCATTAGTCTACGCCTTGTTTTCGACATAAACTGCTAACCCTCTCATAGTGTCTCCACTACTTTGCGGCAGCAATCCGTATCCCTGCGGTAACCTCACCTACCGAAATATTCTTTTATGGGTTCTCAGTATAACGCCGGTGTTCTGATTTGTCAAACCCGCCGCGTTCTTCTTTGTTGAAAACGAACCCTGTTTGCGGTAAGATATTTATGTATTATTTTTAAACACAAAGACGGAGGCGCAACATGAAATTTGCTGATAAGATGCAATCTTTTGATATGAATATTTTTTCCAAGCTGGAGGAAAAGAAGGCCGAGCTTCTGAACGCGGGCAGGGAAGTGATCAATCTTTCCGTAGGCACGCCGGATTTTAAGCCGGACGACCATGTGATCGAGGCGTTAAAAGAGGCGGCGGGCGTGGCGGACAACTTCAAATATTCCCTTGCCGATCTGCCGGAGATGATCGACGCGGTGATTACGTGGTATGCGCGGCGGTATGGGGTGACGCTGGAAGCGGAGCAGGTCATGTCGGTATATGGCACGCAGGAGGGCATGGCGCATGTGGCGCTGCCCATCTGCAACCCGGGCGACCTCGTGATCGCGCCTGACCCGTGCTATCCGGTGTTTATGTTCGGGCCGCGCATGGCGGAGGCGGAAATTTATTACACGCCGCTCAAAAGGGAAAACAATTTTCTGATCGATTTTGACAGCATTCCGCAGGATGTGGCGGAGCGCGCGAAGATGATCGTCGTTTCGTACCCCAACAATCCGGTCACAGTGAAGGCGGATTATGCGTTTTATGAAAAGCTTGTTGCGTGGGCGAAGAAATATGACGTGATCGTGGTGCACGACAACGCCTATTCTGAGCTGGTGATGGACGGGGAGCCGGGCATGTCGTTTTTGGCGGTGCCCGGTGCGATGGATGTGGGCATAGAGTTCAATTCGCTTTCCAAGTCGTATAACCTGACAGGGCTGCGTATCTCGTTTGCGATGGGCAATCACGAGATCATCCGCAACTTCCGTTGCCTGCGCTCGCAGATCGACTACGGTATCTCCTTCCCCGTACAAAAAGCGGCGATTGCCGCCCTGAACGGCCCGCAGGATATATTGGAACGCAACCGCGAGGGTTACCGCGCGCGCAGGGACGCGCTGTGTGGCGGGCTTCGGTCGATTGGCTGGGATGTGCCCGATTCGCCCGGTACGATGTTCGTATGGGCGCCACTGCCAAAGGGATATACAAAATCGTGGGATTTTGTATTGGAGCTGATGGACAAAACGGGCGTGATCTGTGTGCCCGGTGAAAGCTTTGGCCCGGCGGGTGAAGGATTTGTGCGCTTTGCGCTGGTGGTGGACGTGTCTACCATGCAAAAGGCCGTCAGGCTTATCGAAGAAAGTGGGATATTGAAATGAAATACGATTGGATGGACGCATATTGTCTGGGGAAAAAAGACGTGACAAAGGATTACCAGCCCGCGTGGGAAGCGACACGCTATTTTGTCGGCGGGAAAATGTTTGCCATGCAGGGCGGGGACAAGACGGGACGGCCGATTTTTACAATGAAGCTGGAGCCGGCATTCAACGATCTGATGCGGCAGCAATATGAGGAAATCGTCCCGGGGTATTATTCGAACAAGATGCACTGGAGCTCGCTGTACCTTGACGGGAACGTGCCGGACGAGGTGGTGAGGGATATGCTCGACCGTTCCTACCTGGCGGGGATCGCCGCACTGCCAAAAAAACTGCAAAAAGAAATATTAGGATAAAAAGAGGCCGGACAGTTTGTCCGGCCTCTTGCTTAATTTTTCGTTTTTTTGAAATATTCGACGAGCAGTACGATAAGCCCGAGGCACAACAAGATGACGCCAAGGACAAACAGGCCGCCAAGACCAACGCCTGTGACATCGTCCGAAAAACCTATGCCTTCAGGGAGTGGCTGCGGTTGGACGCCGCCCGAAAACAAAGTAGAAAATAATCTCGAAGGATATTCGTAACTCCAGGCATCAAAAGCCGGCAAGGCCACCGCAACAGGCAAGAATGAAAAATGTATTTTACAAACAGGGGCTTGCAATGTTTTTTTTAACATGCTACGCTTCATGTGAAAATAGTCAGGGAGGGGTGGAAGCCTTGAAGCTTTTGATCGACCAGTCGCCAGACAATGAAGAAGTGGAGATCACCATCAAATGTGGAATGATCGATCCCGCATTAGAGGAGCTGATCGCGCAGATCAGGCTCTATTCCTTCTCCATTACGGCAAAAAAAGACGGCAGGACATATACGGTCAGCCTAAGCGATATTTATTATTTTGAATCCATCGACAACCGCACGTTTTTATATACGGAGCATGAGGTGTATGAATGTGAGTTGAAGCTCTACGAGCTGGAACAACAGCTTACCAAAACGGATTTTGTGCGTGTGAGCAAAGCGTGTATTTTGAATGTCAAAGTCTTAGAAAGCGTGCGCGCATTGCTGAACGGGAAGATGGAGGCAGAGCTCGAGAACGGGGAAAAGGTGATCATCAACCGCCATTATGTAGAGGCGCTCAAGCGAAAACTGGGAATGCAGGAGGGTGAAGACAATGTCTAAATTCAAATTCTATATCACCATGAATTGCGTATCGTTTACGGTTCTGGCGCTGATCTATACGGTGTTGTGCCTGTTCGGTATGTCGGCCGTCAACGAACTGACGATCCTGATCCTGCTTTTGATGACGACATGTATTGCTGTCATTATCTTTTTTACGGATAAGCTTCCTGTCAATTCTATGGGGTTGCGGACGATCATCGATTTGGCGGTTATCATGGCTGTGGTATTTGGGATAGGGGTTCCTCCGGGTTTTATCCCATTCGATCCTGCGAATGTCCTGATTGTATTGGCGATGATCATTGTCGTTTATTTTGTGACATTCGGTGTGCTGATCATTAAGAACAAAGCGGACGCGGATGACATCAATAAGAAGATCAGCGCGATGAAGCGGAAAAAATAAAACTTTAGTTCAAAAGGGCGGTTCCTTGTGGAGCCGCTCTTTTGCATTTCACCGTACAAAAAATGCACCTTACGGTCAATCGCTTGTACAGGCGTTTTTTGCATGTTATCTTAGACTGGTAGAAAAAAGAAAGGACAATGAAATGGATAAAATCATTGAGGTAAACGGACTGAAAAAATCGTTTGGCGACGTTCACGCGGTGAAGGGCATCGATTTTTATGTGGAAAAAGGATCGTTGTTTGCTTTTTTGGGGCCAAATGGCGCAGGGAAATCGACGACGATCGATATGATCTCCACACAATTAAAGCCGGACGGTGGCAGCGTTGTATTGAACGGCTATACGCTTGGCAAGGACGACGACGCGATCCGCAGGAGGATAGGCATCGTGTTTCAGGACAGTGTGTTAGACCCACTGCTGACGGTAAAGGAGAACCTGTTTTTGCGCGGCAGCCTTTATGGCATGGATAAGGCGCAGCTGAAAAACGCGGTGTTTACCGCGGCGCATACGGCGGATGTGATGGATTTTTATAACAGGCCGTACGGAAAGCTTTCCGGCGGACAGCGGCGGCGCGCGGACATTGCGCGTGCGCTTGTCAATACGCCGCAGATATTGTTTCTGGACGAGCCGACGACGGGGCTCGATCCGCAGACGCGGCACAGGGTGTGGGACACGATCACCCGCCTGCAAAAGGAACACAGCATGACCATCTTTTTAACCACGCATTATATGGAAGAGGCGGCCCGCGCGGACTATATCACGATCATGGATCATGGGAAGATCCTTGCGAAAGGTACGCCCGCACAGCTAAAGGAACAGCATACAAAAGACGTGCTTAAAATGACGCCCAAGGATGAGGCCGCCCTTGCGGATTGCCTTGAGAAAAACGGGATCACGTTTGAGAAGACGGGCGGCGATCTTGTGGTGCGGCTTGACCATACGATCGACGCGGTGGATATCATCGACTGTTGCCGCGAAATGGTCGCAGGACTTGAGGTGCGGCGTGGAACGATGGACGACGTGTTTTTGAACATCACGGGCGAGAAAGTGAGGGACTGACGATGGGAGCAATGATCAGGCGTAATTTAAAAGTATTTTTCAGGGACAAAAGCGCGGTATTTTTCTCGCTGCTCGCGGTCATCATCGTCATCGCCCTGTACGCGGTATTTTTGGGGGACACGATCACGAGCGGGATGGAAGAAATAGAGGGGATCGGCTTTCTGATGAACAGCTGGATCATTTCGGGCATCCTTGCGGTGATCTCTATGACGTCCACACTGGGGGCGTTCGGCGTGATGGTGGACGACAAATCGAAAAAGATCATGAAGGACTTTACGGTTTCGCCCATAAAGCGCGGGAGTCTCGCGGGCGGATATGTGCTCTCCGCATATTGCGTGGGTGTGATCATGAGCCTGGTGGCGCTCGTGATCGGCGAGGTATACATCGTCGCTTCGGGCGGCGACATCCTTTCTGCCGAAAACATGGCGAAGGTGGTGGCGGGCATCCTACTTTCCGTGCTCTCCTCAAGCTCCATCGTGTTTTTGATCGTATCGTTCATCAAGAGCCAGAACGCGTTTGGCACGGTAAGCACGATCATCGGCACGCTGATCGGTTTTCTGACAGGCGTGTATATCCCGATCGGTACGCTGCCCGAAGCGGTGGGCAACGTGATACGGGTGTTTCCTGTTTCGTATTCGGCTTCTTATTTCCGGACGGTGATGACAGAGCAGCCTGCCGCGATATCATTTGACGGCGCGCCGGCGTCTGCGCTTAAGGAGTTTAACACCGAGTTGGGGATCAATTTCCAGTTTGGCGACCATACGACCACGCTTGCAACGTGTGTAATCGTGATGATCATAACAGCGGCGGTATTTTTCACGCTTTCGCTGGCGGTGATGGCGAAGAAAAGGAAGTAACGCCTTCTGGTTTTGAGCAGCTTGATCCCCTGTGTGAGAGGCAGGATATCGGCTGCTTTTTATCGTCCCATAAAAAACGGATCGCCCGTGCTTCAGGATACATAAAATACATTACCGTTGGCGCACCGCAGAGAGCGGATGGTCTTCGAACGCCGGATGTCTTCACCCGTGTAGATGCGGTATCCGTTTTTGGCGCGCTTGACTGACAGCAGACCGTTCGGTATGTTTTCATCATGGTAGTACTCAATCCTGCATCTCGAAATGCTGGTAGTCTTTGACGGTGTTCCAGTGGCCGCCCCAGAAAAAACCGTGCTCCGTAAAAAGCTTGTAGCACAGGTCGTCCTCATTGATGTAATAGGGATTGCCGTCGTCCCTGTCGTACGCGTATGCTTTTCCTGCGGCAGGCTCGATTTTTTTGGAAGATACATACGGGTTGTACAGCGTATTGACATCAACCGCCAGCCCGCGTGCGTGGTAGGAGAGCTTGCTTGAACCGGAAATCGTACGGTAGCAAAAGGAGGAAGTGTTGTTGTCCGTCATGGATGCCTCGTCCACCGCGTCGTACTCGTCGATCAGCCGTATTTTTTCGATGGGATAAGCTGCTTCGTACAGCTCTTTGAATATTTCCAGGATATCGTCCGCGATCTTTGCGTTGACGATCAGCTCGCCCTCGTGCATCAGCCCGTCGAACCCGATGTGCTTTATACGCACATAACGCAGGTCGTCAAAAGGTACGGGGCAACCCTCCGGATACGATTTTCCCATCATTCGTTCGCGCACGTCCTGCGGTACGCTCTCGTAAGTAAACCCTTCCGCGAGCGCCACCATGCCCTCCGGTGTGGGCGAAGGAGCAGGCTCGGGCGTGGGTGTCGGGGCAGGGGAAGGCTCGGGCGTTTTTGCAGGAGATGAGGGGACGGACGTTACCGTTGTGGAAGAAGGCGAGGGCGCAGCAGGGGGTTGACCCGTGCATCCGGAAACAAAGCAAACGGATACGGCCATAAGCAACAATCCTTTTTTGATTGCATTTTTCATATCCCTATCATATACAAAAAAAGAGCCGTTTGTAAATACGGCTCTTTGCATCTCTTAAAATTAATGTTTTACTATTTTTGTATTTCCTTTTCTGAAAGATAGTCCAGCACGTCCTGCACGGTATCAAAAAGCCGGAGATCGCGGTCAGGGATGGTAACGTCAAATTCCTTTTCAAAGCTGGAAACCGTATCCATCAGGCTAAAGGAATCGAGCTCTAAATCGCGGATCAAATGTTTTTCCGGCGTGATATCGCTTGCGCTGAGCGGAGAGTTTTCCGAAAGAAGGTTTTGTACCGTTGCGAGATTGACCATAACAGACCCTTTCTGGTTTTAGCGTGATATTCAAGAACCGATATGCACCGCGTTTAAGCCGCGCAGGCTCTGGCGCTTGAACTCACTCTTATCGTACTCTTTTTCGATCTCCGGGTCAACCATGGGAATCACGGAGAAATGTTTGTCGTAGCACTTGGCGGGCGTATCGATCCCGCGGCACTCCTGCCAGCCCAGTGTCTCTCCCTTGGCAAAGGCAACAAAATCATTTTGCATTTCCGCTGAGATGCGCCGTGTCGCTTTGACAGAAGGCAGCAGGAACATCCATTTATAGAGCCCTGCATGAAAATTGCCAAATACAAAGGGAATATCGCATGAGTGGCATGCCCGCAGGGAGATGGCCTTCATAGCCGGGGTCTCGTAATCAAAACGGTACATCCACGTATTTGCATATTGGTTGTAGACTTCGGCATACCAGACGCTCGCCATGCGAAACACACGATCCGCAAACATCATGGATTGTGCGCGCTTGCCATAGCGGCGATAGGCTGCGTCTAAACGTGTTTTGACTTCTTCCTTTTCCTGATCGATATTCCGCCGCAGTATTTTACTGATGTCGAGAACTTTGGCAAGAACCTTGATGCACAGGAAGGACATTTCTTCTTTGGTCGTACCGATGAGGATGGGGATATCCCTTGCCGCACCCTGTGCCGCGGCGGGGATGGGATATTCGGGCACCAGCGTACCGTCTACCTCGATCATGAATGCGCCGTCGCCAAGGCCGCAGTGCGAAGCAAATTTGCGCTGTTTGCAAACGAGCTCCTGCGCGTCCATCTCTTTTAGCTGCTGTGCCGTCTCGATCCCCATAAATTTCAAAAATTTACGCGATACCTTCTGGTATTCGTCCTTTGTATAGAGAAGCGACGGCCCGCCGCTCATCATGATGACCTTGGAAACATATTTGCGTGCAGAAGGCGTAACGGGCAGCACGGAAGCGGCGATCGCGCCGGCAGACTGCCCGAGGACAGTGATGCTCTGCGGGTCTCCGCCAAACGCGGCAATGTTTTCGTATACCCACCTGAGCGCCATAACGATGTCTGAAAGCCCGCAGTTGGGAGAAAATTCTTCACCCAAAAAGGAAAAATCCAGAAAACCGAGCGCGCCCAAGCGGTAGTTGATGGTCACGACCACTACGTCGCCGTTTTTCGCAAGGTTTGCGCCGTTATACTCCGGGTCGCTGCCCGCGCCCATACAAAACGAACCTCCGTGGATATAGAAGAATACGGCGCGTTTCTTTTTGTCTGTACCGGGCGTCCAGATATTGAGCGTTAAGCAATCTTCTGAAGAAACCTTATATTTTTTCGTTTGCGGACAGGCCGCGCCAAAAGAGGAAGCGTCGAGTACGCCTTCCCAGCCTTCCGGTTTTTGCGCGGGCATGAAGCGCAGGTCGCCGACAGGCGGCTTTGCGTAAGGAACCCCCTTGTAGGAAAGGACGTCTCCCTCGCGTGCTCCTGCGATCGTTCCGTTCTTGGTTTTTACATTGTTCAAAGCAGATCCATCCTTTTGTAAAGTCTGATTGTCCCCATTATACTACCTCTAAAAATAAAGTAAACAGAAGGAAGGAAACCTTTGCAGAAATTTAATATTTGGCTAGGTTTTTTGTTTTTTCATGAAGGCTTTGATATAATGACGCTATCGGGTTAATGGAACGTATGGGCGGGGTAACTATAGTATAGCATGGCCGGAAAGGACAGCCGATGAATAAACTGAAAATTGCCTTTACCGTGATTTTTTCTTCTATATTACTTGCAGGCGGGATCTTTCTGGCGGTTTATCCGGTGGAGATCATCGGTATTTTTGGCCGTGCCCTTGGCGTGCTGCTTACTGTCTTTGGCGGTTTAGGTATCCTGTTCTTTTTGTTTACGCGCGACAACAGACCGAATATCACAGCGCAGACGCTTGTCATTGGTATCGTTTCGCTTGCATGCGGCATTGTGCTGCTGGCGTGGCCGGGGCTTATCGATCAGGTGGTGCGCATTACGATGCTGGTATGGCTGTTTTTTACAGGCGGTGTGCAGTTGCTTGTTTCTTATTCCTATTATTTGAGTGCGGAGCGCCGCTGGGGGCTGTCGCTTTTGTGGGGCGGGCTTTTGATGGCGGGCTTTGTCGTTGTTCTTACCTCGCAGGATCTGTGGGTATTCATGCTCTCCACATTCATTGCCGCTTATTGCATCCTTTTGGGGCTTGCCGGATTTCTGCGGCTGTTTTTGATCGTTAACCAGAAAAACAAAAATCGTAAGAACATCCCCCTGCCGTTTTGGATGGAAGTATTTTTGCCCAAGGCCACACTTGTGTGGATACAGTCGTCTCTTGATGAACAAAGCGAGGAAGAAGGAGAAGAGGACGGCAGCCTTGTGACGAGCGGGAAGATCGAAGGCGGTGCGGACATCGAGATTCTGATCCATATGTCTGATCTGGGGACGAATGCGTTAGGACACGTGGACGTTGTGGTGGACGGACAGGTGTTTTCTTACGGGAATTATGACCATGACAAGGCGCATATCCATTTGTTCGGCCTTTTCTGGGACGGCGTGTTCGCGATCTGCGAACGTGAAAAATATATTCGCTTTTCACTCGACAGTGCCAGAAAAACGATCATCGGCTATCAGCTTGCGCTTTCTTTAGAAGACGAGCAGCGCCTAAAGACCAACATCGCGGATTTTTTGAGGACGTGCGTGCCGTGGAAGCCGGAGGAGCCGAAAAAGAACGGCTATGCGAACGCGCTTTTAAGGCAAGGGGCACAGCTCTTTAAAGTAAGCAAGGGGAAGTACAAGACATATTTTATGCTCAACACAAACTGTGCGCTGCTGCTGGAGGATTTTCTGGAGGGCACGAGTATTCCCAAGGCGCGGGTCTTAGGCGGGATTATGACGCCCGGATCGCTGCTGTCTATGTTTGAAAATGAACTGAAACGTCCGGGCAGCCCGGTCACAGCCCGTACGCTTTATGTGAGCGACCGGATGGCCTCCCAAAGCCGCAGGAGAAGGCCGAAAAAGGCGCTCGCAGATCTTGAAGAATGCATTGAATGCGAAAGAAACAATCAGGGAAAAAAATAAGCCACGCTTGCCCCATATCGTGCGGGCAGGTGGCTTGGCGTTTTTTGTGGTCAGTTGGAAGAATAAGCTTCGTCGACGATGGCAAAGATCTCGTCGATCCACAGGCCGGAATCGCGCGCTTCCTTTGTGGCTTTTATAAACATCTCACGTATCTCACTTTTGCGCATATCCTTGATTTGCGCGGCATTGTCCGCGGCAAAATCGCCTTTGCCGGCGACGGAATACAAGAAACCTTCTTTTGCCAAAATCGCATAAGATTTCTGCACGGTATTGGGATTGACTCCTAGCTGCTTTGCAAGCTTGCGTACAGACGGAAGCTGTTCGTGAGGGCGAACCTTGCCCGTCATAATAAGCGCTTTGAAGCCTTGTACGATCTGTTCGTAGATCGCTTGTTTGGATGTCTTATCAAGCCGGATCATGACGGAAAATCTCCCCTTTCGACAGTCAGGTGTATGAAACATATTAGTACAATTTTATTGTATTTTATCCCTCTGGTGCTGTCAAGTTGAAAAGTTGACAAAAAGAAAGAAAAAATGAGTAAATTTCCTTTGCTTTTCAAGGGGAACGTATTATAATGAAAATTGGTTGGATCAGTTCTGGAATTTTTTTCAAGTTGACGTTTATTAACATATATATATTATTTTTGTAGGAGGCAGAACCAATGGACATTATGTTTTGGGCTCTTATCGGGGCCGTCATTGCGCTTGTGTTTGCGGCGATTACCGCTTTGCGCGTAATGAAAAAAAGCGAAGGCAGTGAAAAGATCAAAAAAATTGCTGCCGCAATCAGACGGGGCGCGAATGCGTACTTAAAGCGCCAGTACAAGACGGTTGCAATCTTTTTCATTATTGTTACCGCTGTCTTGGCGATTTTGGCTGCAACGGGCTTCATGACATTCTTCGTACCGATCGCATTCCTCGTTGGCGGTATCTTCTCCGCACTGGCGGGCTTCATCGGCATGAAGATCGCAACGGCGGCAAACTCCCGTACGGTAAACGGCGCGAAAAAGAGTTTGAACTCTGCGCTGCGCGTATCGTTCTCGTCGGGCGCGGTCATGGGCATGACGGTAGTAGGTCTCGGGCTCTTGTACCTGACGATCTGGTATTTTATCTTAAACGCGTTTTACGCGGGAGATACGGCGCAGATCGCAAGCAACATGCTGATGTTCGGCATGGGCGCTTCGTGTATGGCGCTTTTCGCCCGTGTGGGCGGCGGCATCTTCACCAAGGCTGCTGACGTAGGCGCAGATCTTGTAGGTAAGGTGGAAGCGGGCATCCCAGAGGACGATCCGAGAAACCCGGCGACCATCGCGGACAACGTAGGCGATAATGTAGGCGACGTTGCGGGCATGGGCGCAGACCTTTACGAATCGTATGTCGGCTCTATCATCTCTGCGGGTGCGCTTGCGGTGGCGGCAGGCCTTGGCGGTGGCGGACTGATGCTCCCGATGATCCTTGCGGCAGTGGGCATCGTTGCCAGTGTGATCGGCAGCTTCTTTGTCAAAACAAAGGAAAACGCTTCGCAGAAAAGTTTGCTTTCAGCCCTTCATAAGGGCGTGTACATCGCGGCGGCGATCGTTGCTGTCGCAGGATACTTTGTTGTAACGGGCATCCTCGGCGCAGATCATGTGGGTATCTATGTGGCGATCCTTTCCGGTCTCGTTGCCGGTATCATCATCGGCTACTATACGGAATATGTGACGTCCGATCATTTCAAGCCCACGAAAGAGCTTGCGGATTCTACGGTCACAGGCCCCGCTACGACGATCATCAGCGGATTTGCG
>NZ_JAYFPU010000234.1:0-8425 GCF_034927525.1 Christensenella sp. | reverse complement strand
ATATCCGTTTTTCGCGTCCCAGTCAAGCGGATCCACCGACCATAAGACCTGCTCCCTGCCGATCTGCTCTGCCAGCTCCTCTGTCATGGAGCCGTATGGCGGACGGTCGATCAACGCCCGAAGCCCCGTAGCTGCTTCGATGGCGTCGTTTGCCTTGCCATACTGATCTTGCATGATCCCGTCGAGCGACAATTTTTTCAAATCCTTGTGATTCCAACTGTGCGTACCGATCTCGTTGCCTTCCTCGTACGCCCGCTTTACGATATCAGGGTAGCGCTCCACGTTTTCGCCCAGTACAAAAAACGTTGCGACCACACCGTTGTCTTTCAAAATATCAAGCAGTTTTTCAGTATACGGCCCCGGGCCATCGTCAAACGTCAGCGCGACAACCTTGTCGTTTAGAGGGTCGATCCCGTCTAAGCTCATGGGCGGCATATATCCGTCCTTTGGCTGCAGCTGCTTCAGATTGGTCGTGACCGCCTGTGTCGGCGCAGGGGTAGGGGTCGGTTCGGGTGTTGCTGTTTCGGGCGGCTCTGCCGAAGCAGATTCGCTTGGCACGACCTCGTCCTGCCCGGACGTGATCGTTGTAGGCGCCGCGGACGGCTGGTCTTTCCCGCCGATCAATGAGCAGCCTGCAAAAACCACGGTACACATTATAATTGCCACAATGATGCAAATCAATCTTTTTGTTACCTTCATAAATCTTTTATCCTTCCGGAAGCCTCATGCTCCTGACTTAAAATTATAATACACATGTATCAAAGTTGCAAACAAATGAATTGATTATCGGGACATTTAACCAATAAAAAAGCTCCGGCATGCGTAATATCGCGTATGCCGGAGCTTTTGCTTTTATTCATTTTCGCCGGACGTCGCAGATGCTGAAGCGCTCGCTTGCGCCTCCTGCTCTGCTGTCGGCGCATTATAGAACTTATATTTCACGTCGCCGCCCCTGATCTCCGCGATCTGCATCATCTGTGTGATCGTCACAAATTTATAACCCTGGTTTTTCAACTCTTTGATGATCTTATCGTAAGCTTCCACCGTCGTCGCGTGGATGTCGTGCGAAAGGATCACCCCGCCGTCTGCGACATACCCTTCCGGGCCGGTCTTTTGTGAACCGTCGCCGCCCTCTATTACATTGGTATAGATGGTATCCGGATCGCGGTTGGCCTTCACCCAGTCCTTAGGATCCTGCGACCAGATGATCTGCTCCCTGCCGATCGCCTTTGCCTCGTCCTCCGTCATCGTTCCGCCCGGCGGACGGTCAAACATCGTCCGCAAGCCCGTGGCTGCTTCGATCGCATCGTTTGCCTTGCGGTATTGCTCCAGCTTATCGCTCGCCGAAAGCCCCTTCCACGTATCATAGTCAGGATGGTTCCAGCTGTGCGTACCGATCTCGTTGCCCTCCTCATAGGTGCGCTTTACGATATCAGGATATTTTTCCACGTTCGTCCCCACCACAAAGAACGTCGCCACAACCTCGTTCTCCTTTAAGATATCAAGCAGCTTTGGCGTAAGCGTCTCGTGCGGCCCGTCGTCAAATGTCAGCGCGATCACCTTATCGTTCAGCGGGTCGATCCCGTCTAAGCTCATGGGCGGCATAAAATTCCCCTGAATCTGTAGTTGCTTTAATCCTGTCTTAAAATCCGCATATTCCGAACTGCTATCAGAAGGCGACGCTGCGGGCGGCTGTGACGCCACCGGCCCGACCGTGTCCTGTTTTGACGTGATCGTTGTAGGCGCTGCCGCCGGCGACGGCGTAGAAGCAGATTCGCTTTGCTCGCCTTGTCCACAGCCTGCCGCAAGAACGGCGCACATCGCGCCCGCCAGAACCAGACTGATCCATTTTGTTTTCTTACTCATCCTATTTCCTTTCGGGCAACCCGCTCCGGCTGCCTCCCTGCTTCCTTATTATAGTATAGGATGCGTTATTCATGCAACCTTCTTCACGCGGTCTGCGTCGCCGCCTCCAAAAACCACTTCTGGCCGTCCTCTAAATACAGGTAAAACATGCGCGTACCAATATAGCATGTATAGCGCACGCCAAGGCCGCCGCTCTTGAGGCTTGCCGCGGGAACCATGCGCGTCACGCGCGATATCTCGTACTCTGTTCCCCATTCAGATATCATTGCCACCGGACGGATCGTCCCCTCTTTTGTAAACTTTGCCACAACGTCAATATACCGCTTTTTCATAACCTGCTGTTTGGGAAAATACTCCGTTTCCCTTCCTCCAATTCCGCTAAATCTTTTTCCCGCAGTACGCTTGCGCGCAACAGCGAATCGTTTCCAAACCGTTCCCTTATTTTTTCTACCGCGCATTCCGCACGGATTTTTTTCTCGTCAATGAACAGATCGAGCTGGCGCTCGCGCATATCGATAAGCCCCGTCGCACGTACGCCGATGCTGCGCACCGGCACCTCGAGCGAATAATTGTTTTGAAAGAGAGTACAGGCCGCCTCCGCAAGATCGTTCGATAAATCCGTCGGATGGGCGAGCCCCTGCTGCCGCGTCATCCGCTCGAGCGTATTCGAGCGCACCGATATCTGTACACACGTACCCATCACACGGTATTTCTTCAACCGCTTGGCCACATTCTCGCTCAGCGTCAGCAGCACCTGCTTCACATCGTCCATACTCACAAGGTCACGCGGTGTGGTCGTGCTGTTGCCGATGGATTTGATCTGCTGCCGACCGCCCGCCTGCGCCACTGGCGCCGCGTCATATCCATTCGCGTAGCTCCACAGCATCAATCCCCATTTTCCGAGCAGTTTTTTCAGGTATTGCTTATCACTGCGGGCGATGTCGCCGATCGTGCGTATGCTGCACCGCTCAAGCTTCTTTTCCGTACTTCGTCCCACATACAGCAGGTCACGTGCACATAATTTCCATACCTTTTCGCGGAAATTTTCAAATGTGATAACTGTTGTCGCGTCCGGTCCGCCCTGATCAGAACCCAGCTTGGCAAATATCTTGTTATAGCTCACGCCTACCGACGCCGTGATGCCCAACTCGCGGCGTATCACCTTCCTGATCTCGTCGCCAATCTCCTTGCCGCGTGCCGCCGTCACACCCCTGCCGGAAACGTCTATCCACGCCTCATCCAGTCCAAACGGCTCCATCCTCCCGCTATAGCGCAAAAAAATCTGCCGTGCCTGCTGCGAGAATTTCACATAAACGCCGTGCCGTGCCTTCACGCACACAAGCCCCGGGCACTTTTGCCTCGCCTGCCAGATGGGCTCGGCCGTCTTGACCCCTGCTTTTTTTGCGCGCTGGTTCTTTGCCAGAATAATGCCATGCCGCTTTTCCTCGTCCCCGCATACGGCGACGGCGTGCCCGCGCAGCTTGGGGTTCAGCAGGCATTCCACGCTGGCGTAAAAATTGTTCATGTCCACATGTAAGATGACCCGTTCCATTTTTTGTTCCTACAGGTCAATGATGGCCTTTTTCACTTTGCCCAATATTTCGAGTTTTGTATTTTTGTCGTATATCTGCGGCTGATGCACCGTGTCTGTGCTCACCGGCATCAGCAGCACATGGTCTTTTAAATGGGACAGCTTCTTGACCGTCGCCTCTCCCTCTACCAGAAACACGCCGATCTCACCATCCTGAAGCGTTTTTTGCCGATGCACGATCACCGTGCTCCCGTCGGGGATTGCCGCCGCGTCCATAGACGTGCCGCGGACATGCAGCGCAAAATAATCCTCCGGCGATCCGGGCAGCCCGTTCATATCCACATATCCGTCGATATCCTCATATGCAGCAATGGGCAGCCCCGCTGCCGCCGTTCCATAGACGGGGATGCGCGCGCCCTGCGGCTGCTCGCTCAAATACCCCGCCGCATAAAAAAGGTCTTGCAGGCGTACGCCTCCCTGTGCATATTCTGCAATACGCAGCAATACGTCCGCGCTCACCTTCTGCCCGTGCAGCACGCGCGAAAGGTTTCCCGCGTTGATGCCCGCCTCCGCACAAAATCCATTGAGCGTCCTCTGCCCGATGGCCCGGCGTAACAAGCCTGTCAATGTTTCGCTCATACAATCTCCTTCCATGCTTTTTATTTGTTATCTTCATCTTACACGCTTCGTTGCTTTAAAGCAATACTTTTAAAATTAAATATTTCTTGAAAGCATTTTTGTTTGAAAATCCGCCTACGGTATGATAGTATAAGCAAAGATATCATATTATTTGTGGCAGGGTTTATGGATTATTCGCGTAAAAGCTTATGGGCGTTCTTGCCCGGAAAAAAAGACGAAGCAAAGCCGGTGGATGTGTTTTTTGTCTATCCGACTATTTATGCGCACCCTTTCCGCAAAAAGCGTCATCACATGGGCATGGTAAACCCCATCTACAAAGGGATCGCCAAGGGCATGTGTGCGTGGCAGGGACAGCTCTTTGCCCGCCATTGCAATTTTTACGCACCGTACTACCGCCAACTCGGGATGGAAAGCTTCAAAATGCCGCTTGACGAGGTCATGCGCGCAGAGCGTAAGCCCTATGGCGACGTGTACGACGCGTTCCATTATTACCTGGAACACCACAACAACGGCAGACCGTTTATTTTGGCGGGGCACAGCCAGGGCAGCGCCATGCTGCTGCAGCTGATGCGCAAGGAGTTCACCGACCCGGCACTGCAGGAAAAGCTGATCGCCGCGTACCTGATCGGTTTTTCGCTGACCCGGCGCGATTTCAAACGTTACCCACACCTGCGGCTTGCACAGTCAGATAAAGACATCGGAACGATCGTTTCTTACAATACGACAGCTGCCAACGTCCCGCTTATGCGCTTCATCCGTCCGGATTCCGTATGCGTCAACCCGCTAAACTGGCGGCATGACGCGGTATACGCGGGTAAGGAGTATAACGAAGGCGCGGTACTGTTCGACTTCGGCAAACGCTTCCGCTTCGAGGCTCCGCACTATACGGGCGCTTATATCGATGAAGGACGCGGCGTGCTCGTGATTGACGACGATGCCGCTTACCAGCTGTACAAGGCGAAGTGGTTTTTCAAAAAATTCCTCATGAACCGCGGCTCGCTGCACATGCTGGATATCGCGCTGTTTTATAAAAACCTTGAATCCAGCGTAAAAGGCCGCATCGAGAACTATTTTGAACATAACAAAAAAGCTTCCTTATAATAGGGAAGCTTCAGGCTGTCAAATAACGATGAAACACATACGATCAATTGGCTATACCCAAAACGCCCACCTTACACCAAATCGATCTTCAAATCTTACAGTACACGGACTGTAATCTGTAGGCTGTAATGGATCAATTGTAATACTTTCAACCCCCATTTTTGAATGGGCTTTTTTTAGCTCATCTTCGTTTTCAAACTGGAGGCATAGCTGATATCCTCCAGACCTGGAAACGCCATCATTATTCCCAAAATCATTGAGCATGAGCAATGCATCATGAATGATCATTTCTGCATGAGCAACAAGACCTGAATCGGAATCTTCAATAAGCGTTTTCACATCGGCATATAGTGCGTTCTTATAAAGCTCTATCGCCTCTTTACAATTTCCATTTAAATATATATGCGTTACCAGCATTCCAATCCCCCCTGCATTTTATATTACTCTGCTAAGTTCACATTCTCCTACAAATTCGTATCTTTGATGATATAATCTTCCTTGCGCTGTGCCATCTTGGGCGGGTTTCCGTCGATGTACCCAAGCGAAATCGCTCCCACGCCCACAAGCGCCTCGTCAAGACCCCAGCGCTTCATCATTTCCTTGCCCTCGTCCGTCTCAAACATTTCGCGTTCCCGGTTGATCCAGCACGACCCAAGCCCCAGCGCGTGCGCTGCCAGCATCATATTTTCAAGTACGCAGCTTGCGTCCTGCACATAGGTCGGGCGGGAGGTGTCCGCGAACACCAGCACGATCGTCGGCGGCGCATAGTAAGGATCGATCTCCTTCCCAAGCACCTGCGCGTTCATGCGCGCAAGGGTTTTGCGTGTTTCCTGATCCTGTACCGCGACGATGGTCGCGACCTGCTTGCCCTTGCCGCTGGGTGCGTACGTCCCCGCCTCCAGCACCGCGTCAAGCTCCTCATCCTTTATCTGCTCCGGGCGGTATTTCCTTATACTGCGCCGTGTTTTAATCAACTCAAGCATATCGTTTCTCATGTCTGCCTCTCCTTTTCAAGCTGCTTCAAAAATTCTGTGATGTATTCTGCCATCTCTTTCGCGATCCCTCCGTCAAACAATACCTGCAGCAGTCCATACCGGTTGCGCAGTTCCTTTGCATATACGATGCTGTCCCGAACCATCTGCCCGTCCACTTCGATCTCGCACGGCAAATACGGCGCGCCAATCCCCCGCAGGAGGTCGATCATATCTTCCGTGGAGGGCAGGTTGTCTACTACACGCATAATATCGTCCCAGCGCCCGGCAATTACTTTTCTTCTTTGTGCTGCCTTTTCTGGCGCGTTTTTATGCACCTCGCGCTCCAGACGGACGACCTCCGGCGCCGCCGGCCCGTAAACACGGACGATGTCGCCTTCCCACTGTTCCTGCGTGTATCCGCTGTCCCCCGCTCCAAAAAAAGCGTTCTTATTATTCTTAAGCTGTTCGTACAGTTTTAAACTGATTACCGTGCCGATCGCTACCTTCAGCCCGTGCAGCGCATCCGGTTTTTTCTGCTGCAACAGCATCATCTCCCAAAAATGCGAAAGATGGTGCTCGCTGCCCGAGGCCGGCCGTGAATTTCCCACATAGCTCATCGTGATGCCCGAAAGCACAAGCCCTTCCATCACCGCTGTGATCGCCTCTTTGTCGCGTTTCTTTGCGCCGTCCATCGCCTTGCGTATCACTTCTACCGACTCGCGCATCATGTTTTCCACAAAATCACAGGTATATTCCCCCGTGACGATATGCGCCACCCGCCAGTCGGCAAGACACACATATTTTCCCAGCATATCGCCGATCCCTGCACGTATCATTTCCATCGGCGCTTTTGCGAGAATGTCCACATCACCCAAAATGACCGCCGGCCGTCCCACTTCATACGTTGTCTTGGTGTCCTTTATGATAAGTGGCGCGACGTTGGAGGCATACCCGTCCATCGAAGGCGCGGTCGCCACCATAAAATATTCGATGCCAAGCTTATAGGCCACAAATTTACACAAGTCGCTCAGTGTGCCCGATCCCACACATAAGATCAGGTCGCATCCCTTGGGGATTTCTGACAATATCACACCCAGTGCGCGTTCGTCAGGGATCAGCTCCGCATCCGCAAAAATGACCTTAGCGCACGAAAGGCCGTCTCCCGCGAGCAGCGCCTGCACCTGTTCTCCCGCCGCAGCATATGTGTTTTGGTCAGCCACCATGCAAATGTTTTGATATCCGCCAGCGCGGATCAATCCCGGCAGTGCAGGCAGTATGTTCGTACCGATCATGATATGCCCAATCCCGCAGTTGTGCGTTCTTCCGCATTCGCACGCAATGTCCCTGTTCAAATATTGTTCCCAGTCACGCATATGCCTTGCCTCCTAAACTCTTTCTATTTGCATTATAGGGGGATTTTCCTGTCATTGCAACGAAAAACAAAAAACCGGCATTTCTTTCATAACTGCCGGTTTTCTGTTTGTGGTATTCACGGTCGAAATCGTTTTCCCACTATTTTATTGAGGAAAATTACTTTAACAGTTCTTCTTCACGTTCCTTAAAATACAACGTGTCCGCAACCTGCTTATCCTTTGCCTGTGCGTCGTGCTGCCCGTACATGATGGCATAGGAATTTCTTCCCGGTCCAAGCGGCTCACCCGTCACAAAGCAGCCGTCGCGGTTATAGCCCATCACGTAAAGCGCACGGATGATCGTGTCTACGTCCATCATGCCGTTGCCAAGCGGCAGACGGTTGGTATCCTCGATGTGCAGGTTCACAAGTTGCTCTCCCGCCGCGAGTATCGCCTCGGAAATGTGCCGCTCCCCGCACAGCATGTGGAAGATATCGCCGTTGATGTGCTGTACGCCCGGATGGTTAACGTCCGCGATATATTGCTGCGCACTTGCGATCGTAGAGCACATCGCCACCTCCGCCGAGTTGATCGGCTCGATCGCACATTTGATGCCGTGCTCTACAAACACATCCGCCACCGAGCGCAATGTCTGTACACTGCGCGCATAATCCGACGTGTCGTAAGGCTCGCTCCTGCCCACTGTGCTCGGTACGACAAGCACATATTCCCCGCCGACCGCCTTGCAGAATTTTACCTCTTCTATGATGTATTCGCGCGCCGTCTGCCGTGCAAAATTATTGTTGGTAGAAAGCGCGTTGGCATCCGAGAAAAAGCCGCAGATGCCTGAACATTTGACCCCATACTTTGCAAGGATCGCCTTCGTTGCCGTAAGATCGGCCTGATAGCCAACGTCCTTGCCGCCGTAATTGCCGCCGAGCTCGATGTACGGCACTTGGAAG
>NZ_JAYFPU010000048.1:0-2687 GCF_034927525.1 Christensenella sp. | reverse complement strand
CCCTAAATGCCCGTATATTTCATAAAAAAAACAGTACTATTTTTAATTAATTAAAAATAGTACTGTTTCGTTTGATTTGTTTTCAATCCCTTGAATGTAAATTTACGATAATGCGGCAAAACCCTTTTCCAAGTCCGCAATAATGTCATCCACATTTTCCAGTCCAACGGACAGGCGAATCATACCGCCATCAATCCCCGCAGCTGCCAGCTGCTCATCATTGAGCTGCCGATGGGTTGCGGATGCCGGATGGAGGATACAGGTTATTATATCCGCCACATGTACCTCATTGGAGGCCAGGGATAAACTGTCCATAAAACGTACAGCGGTATCCCGTCCCCCCTTTATGGTGAAGGAGATGACCCCGGAGGTTACCAGGGTCAGATATTTTTGGGCCAAATCGTGATAGGCATCCCCGGAAAGCCCAGGGTAAGCCACACTTTCTACCCAATCGGAAGCCGAAAGGAACGCCGCCACCCTAAGGGCATTTTCACAGTATTGCTTCATCCGTACCGCCAGGGTTTCCAGCCCCAGATTGAGGAGGAAGGAGGAATGGGCCGCTGGATAACAGCCGAAGTCCCGCATAAGCTGCATCCGTGCCTTTATGATATAGGGACACTGGGGATAATCCCGGGTATAAACGATGCCGTGGTAACTTTCATCCGGCTCGGTAAAATCCGGAAATTTCCCATTCGTATAATCGAAGGAACCGCCATCGACGATAATTCCCCCAACCTGTACCGCATGGCCATCCATATACTTACTGGTGGAATGGATGACGATATCCGCTCCCCACTCAAAGGGCCGGCAGAGGACCGGGGTTGCAAAGGTATTGTCAATAATGAGCGGAACGCCATTTTTATGGGCAATCCTGGCGAATTTTTCAATATCCAGCACCGTCAGAGCCGGGTTGGCAATGGTCTCCCCGAAAACCGCCTTGGTATTGGCCTTAAAGGCCTTCTGGATGGTATCTTCCCCGGCATCGGCCTCCACAAAGATACACTCAATCCCCAACTTTTTAAGGGTGATGGCAAAGAGATTCAAGGTGCCCCCGTAGATGGAGGTACTGGCAATAAAGCTATCTCCGGCAGAGCACAGGTTCAAAATGGCACACAAGGTGGCGGCCTGACCGCTGGAGGTGGCCATGGCGGCCACCCCACCCGCCCGGGCGGCAATCTTTTTCTCCACCACATCGGTGGTGGGATTGGCAAAACGGGAATAGATCAGGCCCTTGGTAGGGTCATCAAAGACCGCAGCCACATCATCCGTGGAATCATACACATAGGTGGTGCTTTGTACAATGGGCATCACCCGGGGTTCACTATTTCCCGGTGAATAGCCTTCATGAAGACATTGGGTTTCTATTTTCATTATTTTTTCTCCTCACTTAAATCAGTCATCCCCTGATCCAGATAGAATACATCCTGACAGCGGTGTTTGGCATCGAAGAGGTTATTATACATTACCATATGATAATCCCCCAGGGCTTCCAGTTGTTTTTCTGCATCCCCCAGGGCGTAGTAATTTCCCTGGGCATCCTTCACACCCTTTTTAGAGATAACCGGAAGGGACTTCGCCGTATCCAGGGAGTAGGCATTGTAGGGGGTCTCCTTCAAACCTGCGGTCCTAAGCAACAAGCTGGATAAATAATTGACACTTAAATCTCCCACCTCAGCCTCTGGAATATCGTAATTCGCCCAAATAAAGAAGGGGGCCACAAAACGTTTCTGAAGCTCTTCTTCGGTCCACTCTGACATGGGTTTACCCATGATTTCTTCATAAAACGCCGTCTCGATGGTGGGCTGATGATCCCCAAAGAAAACAAGGACCACCGGCTCAGGTTGGTTACTAAAATAGGTCACCAGATTCTGGATCTCCGCATCCGCCTTTTTAATCAGGGAAAGGTAAACCTCTGCCATGGGGTAACTGCCCTGCATATTCATCAAATGCACCGGCTCCAAATCCTCGGTCATCACTTCGTAGCCGCCATGGTTTGCGATGGTAACATCAAAAATAAAGGGTGTTTCGGTTCCCCTGTTTTCATATAAGCGAATCACCTGGTCATAGGTCGCCTGATCGCTAATCAGGCTTCGGGTGAAGCTCTCATTTTCATTTAAATAAAAATCGTCCCCTGTGTAAAAATCGGTAAACCCAAAATCCGGATAAACGCTGTCCCGGTTCCAGGCGTTGGGTGCCCCTGGATGGATGGCATGGCTGGTATAGCCCTGGTCATTAAGGGTACTGACCAAAGTCGGCGTATTTTCCTTAACATACAGCTGGTAAGGCCTGGCATTATCGGGTACGAAGGCCGTCGTATTACCGCTGAGGAAGGTATACTCACTGTCACAGGTTCCACCCCCCAGAACATCCACATAGAGATTACCCTTAATGGTATTTTCCTGTAAGCTGTGATAGAAGGGCATATAATCCACATCTGTTTTAAAATCAGCCACGGCCTTTAAATCGCTAAAGCTTTCGTTCATGACGGCGATAACCGTGGGCTTTTTCCCGGTTGCCCTCTGATTTATTCCTTCCGCTTCGGCCTTGGCACCCTGGGTGATGCTTTCTACCGTCTTCTTGTCATATCCCTCGGGCCTTTTGATATTCAGCATTTTAATATTGACCCCGAAGCTATAGAGATAATCATTGCTCTGGGCATCCCAGGAGTAGTAATAAGCTTCTGTATT
>NZ_JAYFPU010000188.1:0-4727 GCF_034927525.1 Christensenella sp. | reverse complement strand
CCATTTTCGGTGACGGGGCCTTCCCCCTTTTTTGTATTTTACGAAGAAACGGAGGGAGCCCTATGGTAAAAAAGTTTGAGTACACGTTAGAGGATTGCGCCTGCGAATACTGCCTGTACTACGAAAAAGCAACGCAGTGGTCTTGCCCCCGCGGGTTGTACCAGCCGCAAAGTTAGTAAAGATATGATAAACTAACTTTGGACCGTGATACATTATCACTCAGTGATTCATAAAGCGCTGAAGTATGCCGTCAAGATTGATCTGATTCCGGTTAATCCGGCTAGTAAAATAGAACGCCCCAGAATGGAACGTTTTGTTGGAAGTTTCTACGACAGTAATGAAATTAATAGACTTTTTGAAATGGTACGAGGATCAAATCTTGAACTTCCTGTCCTTTTGGGAGCATTCTATGGATTGCGGAGAAGTGAAATTGTCGGTCTTAAATGGAGTGCCATTGACTTCGAAAACAATAGTTTAGTGATCAGGCATACAGTAACATCATTTTCGATTGATGGAAAATACCTGATCCATGCGTCGGATTCAACCAAAAACAAATCCAGCATGAGGACCTTGCCCTTGGTTCCCGCTTTCAAAGAGAAACTTGTGATTGCCATGGAACAGCAGAAAATCAATCGGAAGCTCTGCGGAAGGTCTTACAGCAATGACTATCTGGACTACATTTGTGTCAATGAACTGGGTGTCAGACTTCGTCCAGAATACTTGACGATGGCTTTCCCAAGGCTGTTGGAGAAAAATGGACTGAGAAGGATACGCTTTCACGATCTTCGACATAGCTGCGCCAGCTTACTACTGGCAAACAATGTTCCAATGAAACAGATCCAGGACTGGTTAGGCCACAGTGATTTTTCAACGACGGCCAATATCTACGCTCACTTGGATTACAATTCAAAGCTTTCGTCGGCTCAAGCTATGATTGAAGGCTTAAATTTTGTCAGTGTCGGAGAAAGCAGATCGAATAATGAGTCATGTGCGGACTAGAATAGTAAAAAAACAAGTCTTTCCTGCACACAAGCAGAAAAAAGCGGTTCCCCTCAAACTGAGGAAAACCGCGGGTTTTCTGGCAAAGGACACGAGTTTGATACAAAATGCACCCGATAGCCTTGTTTCCGTTTGTTGGGTGAACACCCTTACAGTTTCCCGTTTGTTCCGTGTGTAGGGGTGAACACCCTTGATACATAAATAAAGCCAGTACTCTTGAATACTATTTTTCGTGCTTCCAATTCTTTGATCTCAGTTTTTTGGAGCGGGAGCCTTCACAACAATTAACTCCAAGGTTTCATCATGCAGATTTTTTACATTCATTTTTGTTTGGAATGGAATCTTTAGAAGAGTGCCGGATTCATACTCATGTATGTCCTGTTAGTCCAAGCCAATGGAGAGGATTCCGCGAACGATAGTCATGTATACGTTTGAATTGGAAAAATGCTCAGGCAAGCCCTCGCTTTTGTTAAACACCATATGCAGATAGTGTACATTCTCATCAAAGATGATCCTCTCTACAGCTTTGTCATTACCCTTTGATAATTTAAATATCTGTTCAACCATTGCGGTATACCTCCTGGTTTTATATTCTTTGCAGTGATCTCTATTATATCATAACGAGTTACCATTACTTGTTGTAATTACAACAAGTAATGTCTTATCACACGTTCCTACCGTAGTGAATGGCGTTTTTGGGACAAACCTGACGACAACTTGTGCATTGAAGGCACAATGCGGTGTTTATCTCAGCCTTATTATCCTCAGAAGAAACAACGATAGCATGTGAGGGACAGTCTTTTTCACATAACTTGCAGCCGATGCAGGCATCCCTATCTACTCTTTCAGAAAGCCTCGCAAAGCGGCCAAAGGTCCTTTGCAGAGCACCAAATGGGCAGATAAGGTTATGAAATACCTCCGGTTTATATCTTAGTGTGATTAAGACCGATAAAACCAGCCAAAAAGGCAAAATCGGCAGATTAATTTGCAGCAGTCTTTTTGATAAAATCATAACCGCTATGCTAACGCCTAAGGCTATCCAGGTGAAATACCCATTTTTCAGCCATTTGGGAGATTTCGATGTTTGGAGTTTCATTTTTTTAGACAGCCACTCAACGGGAAACATCAGGGTATTCATAGGGCAAACATATCCGCAGTAAACTCTACCAAAAATTAGAGCGGCAACCAGGCTCACTCCAAACAATATAAGCCACAGCATTACTTTCCCATTTACCAGTAGAAACAGAAAAAGTGCAAGAAAAAATATACGAATGATGTTGATTATGTATTTCATGATATATTCGCCTCCTATTGATATATCCTTATTATAATGTTAGAATATATAAAAAGGTGTTACCAATGTAACACCTTCGGAGGTTTTATGAAAAAAAACATGGAATTGATGGGTCAGATTGACCTTATGAAATCAATAACGCCACAAGAAATTGAGTCGTACTTAATTGAAGGAAGCTGCAAAATCACTCAATACAAAAAAAACAATATTGTTCATTTCGTAGGGGAAGTCTGCTCGAAGCTTGAGATTATTCTCTCTGGCAAAGTGGTTATTGAGCGCATTGAGGAGTCAGGCAATCTAATGACAATAGCGGAGTTTTTGGGTGGTGATGTTCTTGGCGGCAACCTTATGTTTTCAAAAAATCCTTATTATCCGATGACCGTCACAGCCAAAGAAGCGACACTGATTTTGGAGATTAACAAGGATCGTTTGTTTCGATTATTTTCGGATAATCATGAATTTTTAAGCAGTTACCTTGAGTATGTATCAGACCATACGGTAATCCTTGGAGACAGAATCAAGCACTATGTGAATAGGACCATCCGGGAAAGTATAATAAGCTACTTGAATTTTGAGAGCAAAAAACAAAATTCGAGTATAATTAAGCTTAGCATGACAAAAAAGGCGTTAGCCGAAAAAATAGGCGTTCAAAGGACATCACTATCCAGGGAACTCGCTAAAATGAGGGAGGATGGCTTGATAGAATTTAACTCAGTTTCTATATCACTGTTGAACAAGTTTTTCGAGTAAATTTGCACTTGCTATTTAGATTTTTTCCAATATTCAACCGCCCGAGCGTTCATCTCTGAACTTATTCGGGCGGCCGAAAGGGAGAGTATTCTGTTTTTATTATGCGTCAAAAATATCACTTCAACGACTTTGAAGGTAGCGCATTTAATTTATTCACCGCACTCATCATGATGCTGATGTTCATGGCAAACTGAACCAGTCGATTTTAAAGAGCCTTTCAGGTACGCTTCTACAGAAGCTTTCGCGTCGCCAGAAGCTCCTACTACAACTTCAACGTTCCTTTCATTAAAAATCTCGACTGCACCTCCACCCATACCACCGCTGATAATGACATTTACGCCACGATCGGCAAGAAAGTTAGGCAAGAATCCAGGCTTATGTCCGGGGTTGGCGATGGTTTCACTTTTGACAATTTTATCGTTTTCGGTGTCAAAAATCATGAAACCTTCGCAATGTCCAAAGTGCTCCGTCACCATTCCATTTTCGCTCGCTACTGCAATTTTCATCATTTTAGTTTTCCTCCATTTTTTCTAATATTTTTGCAACCGGCTCAAGCCAATTGCCATCGAAAAGCTCTATCATACCCTTGTCACAGGCGGTTGAAATTTTTGGGTCGATAGGTAATTTTGCAAGAACCTTTAAATTATGTTTATCAGCAATTTCCTCAATGTGACTTTCGCCAAATATCTGATAGTCCTTGCCGTTATCAGGGCATTTAAAATAGGACATGTTTTCCACCAGACCGATAATGGGGATATTCATCATCTCAGCCATCTTAACAGCTTTTGATACAATCATGGATACCAGCTCCTGCGGGGATGTCACAACAATAATCCCGTCGACAGCAATAGACTGAAATACCGTAAGGGGAACATCGCCGGTGCCCGGCGGCATATCAATGAACATAAAATCCACATCGCTCCAGATTACATCTGTCCAAAACTGCTTTACTGTACCGGCAATAATTGGCCCTCTCCAGACAACCGGATCAGTGTCGTTTTCTAAAAGCAGATTTACAGACATAATATCAATCCCGGTCTTTGTTTTAACAGGGAATAGTCCGAACTCACTGCCTTTGGCTTTTTCTTTGATACCAAAGGCTTTTGGGATAGAAGGCCCAGTAATGTCCGCATCAAGAATGGCAGTATGATAGTTCATCCTGTTCATGGTAACCGCAAGCATGGAGGTAACCAGTGATTTTCCAACTCCGCCTTTACCGCTGACAACACCGATGACCTTTTTTACACTGCTCATCTCATGCAGTTGCTCGGAGAAGTCCGTTTTTTGTTCTTTTCGTTCTGCGCAGTCCTCCGAACAACTGCTACAGCTTTGATTGCAATTTTCGCTCATATTCTTGCTCCTTTTATTTAGATTACAATTTCACTGCCTGCTGACAGGTAATCGATGCTATCACCCATAACGGCTTTCAGGCTTTTATAAGGCTCTAGACCTGTGCAATGGCAGGTGTAAAACTTTGCTTTTGTACCGAGTCGGTATTTACCAATTCTATCTATCATTTCAGAATCCTCATTGCCGCCGGAGCGGCTGGAAAGATGAAATCCACCTATCACATAACCCGGCATTCGACCTTTAAGCGTGTGAAAATGCTCAAGTATATTTATGATGCCATTATGAGCGCAGCCTGTTACTAATAGGGTTTTCCCGTCTTCCTCTATCACGAGAT
>NZ_JAYFPU010000265.1:0-1643 GCF_034927525.1 Christensenella sp. | reverse complement strand
TGCAGGAGGAACAAACTAGATATAATCAATCTCGAAGAAATAATCAGAGCTGCCCGTCAATGACGGACAGCTCTGGTGGTCAATGGGATGCCGCTCTAATTCATCATTTCAAGTTTTAAGTCCTGCGGACGTATCCAGCCGGCACGACGCAAAAGAGTGGCGACAGCGAGCGTGATGACGGCGGGAAGGATAAAGTGTACGAGGGCAATTTCAAAAATGAGCATGGGAGCGGGCGTTGTGGCGCTCATGGCTGCCCACGCGCCAAACTGTCCGACCAGGCCGGAGGTACCCATCCCTGCGCCTGTGGGGGTATTCGTCATTTGGAACACCATCGTGGAGATGGGTCCGACGACTGCCGAGGCGACGATGGGCGGTATCCATATCTGCGGGCGGCGCAATATGTTCGGCACCTGCAGCATAGACGTGCCGAGGCCTTGCGCCAAAAAGCCGCCCCAGCCGTTCTCTTTGAAGCTCATGACCGCAAAGCCGATCATGTTGGCACAGCAGCCGGCGACAGCCGCGCCTGCGGCGATGCCGCTGATGCCCATCATGATGCACAGGGCGGCGGAGCTGATGGGCAGCGTCAGTACCATGCCCACAATGACCGAAACGATGATGCCCATCGGTAGCGGTGCAAGCACGGTGGCTGAGTTTACAAAATCTCCTAACCATGTCATGAAAGTGTTGAGCGGCGGGCCGACAAGAAGCCCGACGAAGCAGCCGGAAAGAATGGTGACGATGGGGGATACGATGATATCTACCGGCGTTTTCCCCGCAACGAGCCGACCGATCTCCGCGCCCACGAGCGCGGCGACATAAGCGCCGACAGGTCCGCCCATCGCATAACCGAACGCGCCGGTCGCGGCGGACGAGAAAATGACCAGGGGCTTGTTTTTGAGGCCGTAGGCAATCGCAACGCCGATGGCTGCGCCCACGACAGGGGATTTTGCGCTCAGTACTTCCGTAAACTGGGAGAGCACAGACAGGCCGGGGATGGTGGCGATCTGGGAAATGATGAGGCCGATGATAAGGCTGGAAAAAAGACCCAGCGCCATCGCACCCATGCCGTCGATGAACCAGCGTTTGGCGTACTTTTTGATGGTCATAGAAGCTGTGTTTGATTGATTTTCTGACATAAAAAAACGTCCTCCTAAAAAGTAAATACTTGGGATGCGCCTTGGCGCAAGACTCATATTTGCTACTTTTCAAGCGGTACGTATACCGGACATCCGCGGTTTTCGCGAACTTCTTAAAAACGGCGTGGCTTAAACTACACGCAATAACAGATAGCGTGTTTATTATACTGAATCATGGAGGTTTTTTCAAGAGGATTTATTTTTCGACGTTTTTTCGGGAACAGGCAACAGAACAGTGAATGTCGTGCCTTTGCCTTCTTCGCTTTTAACGGAGACGCTGCCGCCGCTTGATTCGACGATCTGCCTGACGATGGAAAGCCCGAGGCCGTTCCCTTCCCCGGAATGGGACGCATCGCCCTGATAAAATTTTTCGAAAATACGCGGCAATGCGTCCGCCGCGATGCCCACGCCCGTATCGGCGATTTCTGCGCGCACTTGCGTTTTTTCCTTTTTGAGCCGCACGCTGAGCGTACCTTGCCGGTGCGAGAATTTGATGGCGTTTGTAAG